>DATNRD010000489.1:0-3256 GCA_036703665.1 Candidatus Obscuribacterales bacterium | reverse complement strand
CCGGGAAGCGCTGCTTACCGACGTGGTGGTCTTCGGCGTGGCCCACGGCATCGTGCGCGGCGGCAACAGTATCACCCACGGTGCCATCGATCGCAGCCCGCTGGCAAGCACCATGCTTACCGCCGGCAGCTTCGGCTTGTTATCCGGCTCGAGCGCCGAGGTGCACAAGCAGCTGGCGGAAGGAAAGTCGCTCTCCACGCTGGACTACAGCAAAATCGTCAAGAAGGGCTTGATACAGGGCTCGGTTGATCTGGCCGCCGGTGTCCCTGGCGGCATGCAGGCGCGCGCCGCCATGACGCCGCCAGTAGAAGCGATACGCAAAGCAGGCGAGACTCGCAGCGTGGCCCGCCAGCTTGCATCCGACACGCGCTTCCTGGAGATTGGCTCGGCCAAGGAAGCAGGCGAGTTTTTCACCAAACTGGGCAGGGCGCTCACGCCGGAGGCACATCCGGCATCCCGGGCGGCGCTGTTCCGGTTCCTGGAGAAGACCCCCGAGATTCAGCCAGGCGTCAGGCGCTTTCTGGATACGCATCCGGATCAGACGGTCAAGTCCGTTCTGAATGACTTTTTCAACCGGCCGCTGGCAGTGAAGCTTTCATACTCCGCGCTGGCCGGGCAGCTTCAACCCTCGACCGCCCCAGGACACGAGAAGAAGACTGCCACCACATCCGATACTGCCGCGGATTCGGGACACCGGTCCAGGCAAGTGGAGCTGGAGGCGGAAGCGCGGCGGGAAGCGCCGGGAGTCTACAGCCGGACGAAAAAAGGAGCGCTCTGGGAGCCGGAGCGCGACATAACGAAAATTCCCGCGGACTTTCGCGCCGAGGAAGTGCGCGAAGTTCGTTCTCCGCTGTTTGCCTATGAGCCTCTGGAGACGATGGCAGGAAAGATTTTGCAGGTCGCCGGGGGCTGGAAGATCGATCTCACGCCGAAGGCAAAGGAGGTCGATGATGCCAGAAGCCGTTACGAGGCTGCAGCCCGGGAAGCGCGAGACAGATTAATCGAGACCGATATCGTGCACATCAACGAGATGCATCAATCGGAGCTCGTGCGTGAGTATCTTGCCGGCTACCCGGAGCTCCGGCGGATTTACGACAACTACGTCGAGGCACGCCAGCTGCACGGTCAAAAGCTCTCGGAACTGAATGACGCCATCAGACAACGCGGCAAACAACTTCAAGATGCGCTCAACGAGTTCGCGCAGGCTCAGGGTCTTCCTCCCATCAGGCTGCACCTGTACGACGACATCGGTCTGGCCAACGCCCAATACCGCAGCGGCAAAGGAATAATAGAGCTACGCAAGGCCGACGTACACGATACAGCCGACACTGCCGGCCTGTCGAGGAAGCTCATTCACGAGTTCACGCACAGCGAGCAGGACGGTCTCATGATTCGCCACATTGCCGACCTGCTTGAGATAGGGGCAGTCCCGACCAAGTCGCAGGCATACGACCTCAAGCGGCACTACGAGAGTCTTACCGGAAAGCACCTGGACAGGGGGTGGATGTTCGCGGTGCTGCGCGCGCGCAAGGGGACGCACCTGACGTCCGGGCAAGCGGAAAGAGCCGAAGAGATGATCGAGGCCTTCCGCAACAACAAGCCTCCCGGCGACGATTTCGCCGACACAGGCAACCACTTCAGGATCACCAGGCGAGTGCTGGAGGACATGGACGAGGTCAACCAGGGCTACATCTGGATCGAGAAGCTGGCAGCGGACAAGTCGGGGCGTCTCTCGCTGCACCTTTTCGGGCAAGAAGAGCTCCCACCACGAATTCAGCAGCTGGTGCACCTGAAGCAGCGATTCGATCGCAGCGAAGACGTGGAATGGCCGGAGGTGCAGGTACGCAACTATCTCAAGATCGTACTGTCCGAGCGCCTGGAACAGCTCAATCAGGAGCGCGTCCGCATCTTCACCGACTACATGGCCGGCCTGCACGAGCGGGAGGCCTGGCTGGTTGCTGAGCGAGGAAGGATGATCGCCGAAGGCAAGGGTGCCACCAAACCCGATGCCACGAAGCATATGACACCGGAGCAGGAATGGCTGCGTGCAGCCCTCGAGCAGCTCAATCAGCCCTACCGCGCGCAAGGATTCATAGAATAGGCACGCCACCCGGCGCCTTTTCGGCTTCATCCGGGCGGACGCCCATGCTAAAAGCCAACCCGGCCTGGTTAAATAGTGATATAGGTGGTAATAAACAGGTAGGTGGCCGCCGCGCGGGGATTTACACGGAGAACTTATCAGCCATGCCCAGCATTAACCTGGAGATGCTGAAGCAGCTTCTGGAAGACTTCACGGAGAAGCAGGCGTTAGCCGACGAGGAAATCGCGGCTTGCGAGCAGCAAATCGTGGAATTAGAAGCTCGCATCGTCAAATGCCGGGAGAGGCTCGAGGCCGTCGCCCATGACCGCGAAAGGGTCATGGCCATGAAAGAACGCTATTCCGGCGACAATTTCCCGTTGAGCCAGAGGGCCGCTTCCGCCCCGGCCGCCAAGGCCGCCCCCGAGCCCGCCAAAGCCGGCAAGACGCCCCCGGCAAAGTCCGGCACCCCGGAGAAGGCGGCTGCGGGCAAGCCTACCCTGGCACCGGCCACCAAAGGCAAAGAGCCGGTTTCCGCTTCGCCTGCCGCCAAAGATACCCTCAAGTCCAGCGGCGCGGCCAGGGAGCCGGCAGCAGCTGCCAAATCAAGCACTGGTGTTGGACCGAAAATCGCCGCGCCGCCGCCCGGCGCGCCCAGGCCGGAGCTGAGGACGCCGGCTGCCGCGGCACCGCCGCCTAAGCCCGAGGTGAAAGCCCCCCCGCCACCGCCACCGCAGCCGCAACCTGCCGTCCCTCCTGCTCCGCCCCCGCCCATCCGGGCAACCGCCGAGAGCAAACCGACGGCCGTTCCTCCCTTTGTCGCCCCGCCGCCGGTGCAGCAGCCGCCTCCTGCTCCGCAGCCGTCGCCGGTTCCGCAGCCGCCTCCTGCTCCGCAGCCGCCTCCTGCCCCCAAGCCTACGCAGGAGAAGCCCCAAATCGACCTGGGCAAGCCGGAAGAGGAGGAAGACGATACTGTCAAGAGCATCAACGACGCGCTACGCGGACTCTTCCGATAAAACACCGGTCATCTGTAACAGCTTGGCATGGCAGCGCCCAGACATTTGCTAACATAAGTGGGCGCAGCACCGGCTCGCGCTCACTTGGAGCCGTGCCCGCGCGGGCTTGCAACTGGTGTGGAAGGCTTAGGAATCCAATTTTCCAATGAAGACCATTACAGCC
>DATNRD010000488.1:0-6830 GCA_036703665.1 Candidatus Obscuribacterales bacterium | reverse complement strand
GACCCAATGAGACTCCCGTGATGGATCTGCCGCTCATGCCGGATTGGCCGAGAACTTCTAGCTCAAAGACCGCCTTGGTGAAGTTGGCCAGTGGTATCCGCTGAGGCGGGTTTCCCGTCGTGATGTATCCGCCCTCGAATGTGCCACCGGACTCTCTTGGAGCCTCTAGCAGTCCATACTGCATGTTCGTCTGGGGGTTGATAATCATCCCCATGCAAACTTCGTATTTGACAGGCGGCATGGGGTTGCCATTTTCGTCAAGCCGTGGTTGTCCGGTGGACGGATCAATATCCGGTAGGTAAATGGTTCCGTTGGAGGTGTCCGGCCCTACGACAAATGAACGAAGGTTGCCGTTTTCGTTTCCTTCAAAACGCCAGCCGTTCTTAAAGGCGCTGTTTATGTCTTTGGGTTCCTCTTTAGGTTCGCGGTTCTTGTCGAATTCAACCCGGCCGCTGGCGTCGATGTGTCCGACGAAGGCACCGTTGCCGTCGTACATGTTGCCGCCGATCACCTTGTATTTTTGCTTTCCATCGGTGAATATGCCGTTGAACCCTTCTTTGCGGCTCTCCGGCCCGCTGCCTTGCCCGTAACAAAGCTCCAGCAAGTCACCGTCGCTGCCCACGCCGTGAAATGCACCGGCAGCCCTTTCGTCGGTCAATATGTTGAAGCTCCTGGGCGGCGGACCGGTGAGATCAACCTGACCGTTATCCTGTACCTTTCCAATGGGATTGTGCTTCTCGTCATACAGAATGCCATTTTCGACCCTGGCATGGGTGTATTTGTTGTCAGTGTCTTTCCAGACCAGCGTGCCATTGGCGGTTGAGCCCGCGCGCGGAGGGGTCGGACCGAACTCGAGGTTGGCCCTTGCACCTTCCTGTATGCCGTAAGTCTGGCGGGCGGCGCTGATGGTGAGTTCGGCTTGCAGCACGAGGGCCTTTGCTTCATCTTCCGTCAGGTGTCTGTGGGCGTCGCTGACGCCCGCGAGTTTCCCATTCTCAAACTTGTAAGTTAGATCGAGATTGTTGGGCGCATCTTTGACTTTGCAAGAAACTGCTTTGCCGGAGCTGTCGAACGTCATTTCCTGCTCCAGCGTCACGTTTCCTCGGGCATCATATTGCTTGTTTGTCAGGCTTGTTTCGCCAGTTTTCTCATTGATCGATTTGTCTGAGCTCGACAGAAGCAGAGCCTTTCCACTTGTCAGGTCGTATACCTCGCGGTGCTCGCTTACGATGTCGCCTTCCTTCTTGTAAGTCACCTCCGCATGTGCGCTGGGCTTCTGCCTTTCCAGATCTGCGGCGTTCTTGAATTGATATTCGTGCTTGACTCGCCCTTGTGCATCGTACTGAACGGCGCCGATCAGTCCCTTGTCGTTGATCTTGCCATCGACCACGCTGTACTGATATTCGACGCGGGATAACCTTTCTTCGCCGTTGGGCCCGAAGCGGCTTATGTCCTTGGACAACCTGTGCCCTTGCTTGTCGAACGTTATTGTGGACATCGTGCCGTCCGAAGTCACATGCTTCTCGACGCGGACTTCGCGTTCCACCTGCTTGCCGTTTTCGCGGAACTTCTGTTTCTCCAGGGAGGAAACCGACACTTCGCCTGTCTTTGGATTGATTTTTATGTGTGTCTTGTCGTTGTGTTCAGCACGCATGACCAGCGCCGGCGTCTTGTTCTGCTCAATGGAGAAGGAAGCCGGCTGCTCGCTGTTACCCTTGTACTCGAAATGGATCTTGCGGCCGCTTGCTGTCTCGATGTCAGTGACCCGCCCCTGGCTGTCGTATTTGTAGTGCTTGTTTGTCCTTGGGTCGGTGTATTCGGTGACTCCGCTTGTCGCTCTCTCTTTGGGACTGAGCGTGTCAGCCTTTTCCACCTTGTTTGTTTTCGTTGAATCCGGTCTTTTATCGCCTGGTTGCTCCAAGCCTTGCTTCAATTCGGCCCACTTCTTTGTGGCTAGCTGTTCTGTCTGCTGAGCGAGCTTTCCCAGCAGTTCTAAAGGGCTGGTGGCTTCGCTCTTCCTTTGAGCGTCGGACGGTTGCGATTGTTGTTCGGGTCGCGTGGGGGCTTCCGGTCGCGTCGTCTGATCTTGCGTCTGCACCGCCAGTTCGCTTGACGACATGGCTTTGAGCTTGTTTGCCGTAAGGTCGTGAGTCTTCTGGGCAAGCTGCTGCATCCACTCGAGCGGACTCGCGCTATGTTCTGGGCGCGCAGTGGCTTGCCACTGCGGTCGCTCTTGCTGATCGCTGGGTCTGGTAGGCTCGTTGGTGCGCCTTTGTTGATCGGTGGGACCCGGCGGAGCCTCCTGGCGTTTTTGCTGGTCGGGCTGTCTGGGCGGAGCGTCCTGACGTCTTTGAGTTTCTTGAGAGGTAACCCGATCGGGCGTCTTGCCAGAATCTTCAGGCTTCTTGCTGGCGGGAGCATCGCTCTTATGTGAAGCAGGAGCCTCTTGCTTCGATGACGACGCCGGCTTGCTGTCCCCCGAGTGTGCCTTTTTTGACGGGCCTTCACTTAAGATCCTTCCAGCATCTGCCTTGGGAGGTGCAGCATCACCTTTATCTTGCTTTGACTCAGGCTTGTCGTTACCTTTTTTTGCCATTGTTCAATACCCTGGAGGGGCCTGCCAGTCAACTATGGATGCAGACCGTTTCAAAGATGCCGCATCATCCGCGTGCCGGTCCTTGATTGCGCGTGTGGTCCTGTCCCTGGGGGTCGGTATCGACGACATAGCCGTCTCTTGTATGAGTAGTCGACCAGTGCGTTCTTAAATTCTGGTAGCGGAGATTTCCCTGTCTGAGCTGTGCCGGTAGCACGTCGTAACGTGATTGCTCCTCTCCTTTCTCTGGCGGCTGCATGTAGTACTCAGGGGGACTGGTGTTTAAGTCCCGCAGCAGCCTTCTGCCGTCAGGCAGTACAATCGAACGCGGGTATGGATTTTCGCCGGTGGGATCGTAGGCCAATCGAATCATGCCTTCGCCCGGCTGGTCGATTTCTGTCGTGCGCCCCAGTGCATCCTTGGTGACTTTGGCACCATTGTTGTAATCTTCGACCGAACCGCCGTCTTTGAGCAGCGTCACCTTGTGGTTGCCTGCATCGTAAGAGAGGTTTCCGGACTCGGGCGCCACCTTGAGTTGCTCGATCTTCCTGTTTTTGGGGTCGCCGGGTTTGCCTCCGGGCGGGATGATTTCGTAGTCGTCGGTCTCGCCGATGCGAGACATGGTTGTCCCTTCAGGGAGTTTCGTCCCATCGGGCAGTGTAAGAGGACCGGACAGAGTCACTTTCTGAACTTCGCCCCCGCTCATGTTAACGTCCCAGCGGTTGTTGCCCTTGCTGTCCTTGACAGAGACGTCCGGCCGCTTGTAGGGCTGGCCATTGTCGTCGACTCGCTCGAAACGCTTCTTGTGCGTTTGAGGGTCTTCGACGACCTTGTATACGGCCACAACCTTGCCGTCCGGACTGACCGCGTAGGCCCTGTGCTGATCTCCTGTTTTGTTGTCGGCGACCAGCAGATTTTCACCGGCGTAGCCTACGACGTGCAGGTCTTTGGACAATCCTCCTTTCTTATGAAGCTCCTTGTCCACCTTGGCGATGGATTCGTGCATTTTCGCTTGCTTTTCCGAGTGAGATTCCGAGCTCTTGTCGATCGCTTGCAAGCTGTTAAAGAGCTGCGAAAGATCCTCCGGTTTGGCGACCGTATCCTTCTCTTTTATTTTCTCAGTTGGTCTGCTGGTCTCAGGTCTGCTCATGGTAGCACTCCTATGCAACACACATCGGTCAGGGGATCTGTCGATACAACGAATGGCACTGTATGGTTACACGCTGGCTGCCGTCCTCGCTCTGATACCGTACGGTATTGCTGGCGGTATCAAAGTCCAGATCGTACGCTCTGAATCGCGATTGCCCCGATGGGTCGGTGACGTAGAATGCACCGCCGCCGTCGCCACTAAAATGCTGAATGCAACTGCCGTTATTGAGCCATGCTGTTGTTACCTCACCATTCAGAGTCTGATAGGCGAGATTGCCTGTTTCCGGGTGCACGGTCACGGCGGTGAGGTAATCTGTCAAGGACGCGATGCCTGCACTGTCGAATTCATAAAGGGCGTACAGGTCATTCTCGATTCGCGATAGCAGCCGCCGGTCGTGAAAAACGATGGAATGGATGCCATAGTCGTCTGTGCACACATACCACAGCTTACGACCGTCCCTGGCGACAACCTTAACATCACCTTCGTGCCACTTTGACCACAGTGATTCGAAGGTAAGACCGCCTTCCGATTCTGGAGCATAATCCAGTTGGGCAGTGGCGTCTTCATGGACACGAGCTTCCGCGGGGAATTCTCGCTCGGATGTCTGTGCCGGCCCTGCTTGGCGCGCCTCGTCCGGGTACTGAGAAACTAGCAACGGCTTGCCAGACTCGCCGAGGTCATCAGTAGCTGTTCTTTGCCTGCGCGGTACGTCTTCCTTTTGCGGAGCGGGCTCTGTGCCGGTAGGGGCCCGGAGGTCGTCGGAGACACCGCCGCCCGTCGTCTGAGGCTCGAAAGGCATCATGCCCTCTTGCGAAGCCGGCTCCATTTCGCGTGCTCTATCCGTCGGTTCGATCGGCTCGCACGGGTAGTCCGGTGCTGCTGCCGGTTCCCTTAGAAGCGTTGTTGCGTGAGGAACGGGCTCGACGACCTCAGCCACCGCGGGCCGATCAATTGCATCGGGAATCTCATCCGCCGGTGGCTCATCTTCCGCGGAGATCATGCTGCCGTCAGCAAGCATGACATACTTCTGACCGTTATCGAAGAAGACTCCCTCAATTGCAGCTCCCGCGTGATGCTCCTTGGCCCAGGCGGTCTCCCCGGCGAAGTCCATAACAAGCTGCTCCAACGCCTGACGCAGGGCCGATGGATCAGCGCCCTCGGACACCACGCTGTCTCCTGCCCTGAACCCTTCATATTCCTTCAGGTATTTGGAAGGAAGAAGATCTTTGGCGGACCCGAACGTATGGCTTATGCCGCTCGACTCGCCAGTCTTAAGGCGCTTGATCTTTCTCTGGTATTGTTGAGAGAGCTCCTGGTAGCCTGGAAATGGCGTCGGCTCAGCCTCGTGCTCTTCGTCAGACATTGTCATCTCTACCCCTGCTCCTGCACGCGCTCCATGAGAAAAGGCCCTACCAGAGCTATTACTTCCCAACCATTGATCCTCTTAAACAGAACCGTAGCCGCTCTGGAACGACCGCAAAGCGAGGGCTCAAGCTGTAGGGAATTCGCAGCCCGTGCCACTGATGAGAGCAGGCACTCTGCCGTGGCGCAGGAGCCGACGAGTTTGATTGCCTGTTGAGACTGCCAAATGTACCCATTCTTACCTACCTGTTCATGGTTAACACCGCGTAGGCGCCGCGAGTTCTCGTGACATAGGCCACTGCGGCTGCCATCTTGATTATTTTTTCTGCCAGATGCTTGTCGTCGGCATTCGTGCTCTTGGCTATCTTGTTCAGCAGGTCCGTATTCTGAATCAGGGAAACGAACGAAAACTCGGAAAATGCAATGTGGTGCCCCTCAGGGAGATCAAATCCGCGAATGTTCCTGCGCGCCACCCTGTCGCTCTTGACTTCGCGCATGACCAGATCGCTGCTGGGTCCGAACATGACTTCCTGCCCTTCGAGAATGCTTACATATTTGTCTTTCATGCGTGCGCGCACGGAATTCAGACGTTTGGACCACAACGCTCCCAGCGTGACCACGCGTTCGTCTTTGCTTACAAGCACGAGAGTGTCCGGTTCGAGCTCAATTGTGTAGGCACCGGCGTCGATTGTCGTCTTTTCCCGCGTGGCAATGAGGAGCTGCCCCTCAGCGAGTTGCAGGTGCCCAGGCTGCTTGATGTTGACTCTGGCGCCGAGCACTGTAGCCTTGATGGTGGCGGCGCCGGTGTCAACGGTCTGGAGGTCTCCCGAAATCTTCGTCGTGCCTTTTCCAGCCACTGGCTGGTAGGCTGCCGGCAGCAGGTTGATTGATATCAGCGCTCGTGGCTGTTGAGTTTGCTTGGACGGGTCGGCCGAGGAGATTGGGGGAAGCTTACCTGTTTCTTGCAGCTCCTGAGCTTTCTCCAGGAGAGTACGTATGCGCTTCTTCAGTTTCTCTGGGAAACAGTTCAAATTGCAGAGCATCAGCTTCTCAAGCAGTGTGTTGCGTCCTGGCCCCTGCCTGACCACCGTTGGCTTGACCGGCACAGGGACTAAAGACCCGCCTGACTCGCCGGAGGCTTCCGCTGACTGAGGCTCGGGGGTGTCGGAAATGATAATGTCATCGCCTGGCCCCGCCGACAATGTCTGCTCGGCCGTGCCGTCCCCCACGGTTATCTTGACGTCGCATCCGTAGAGGCTGTTGAGTTTGAGCTCCCTCGATGAGATCTGCTCTACTGCCACTGGGCTGCCGGGCGGCACGTTTACCACGCCTGAGGCCGATCTTACGACAAGCCCGTTTTTGCCTGCGATGGCAAGCACCGCTCCTTCACGCAACAGCAAAGTGCGTTCACCCTCCGGCGAGAAGGTGGAGCCCGGTGTGCCGAAGACTATGAGCCCGTCATCTCGCTCAAAATAAATCGGCTGGCAAAGGTCTGTGGTGATTACCCAGCTTACCGCGGCGTCGGGGGGCATCCCTTCAGTAAACATCAGCGTAGCAGGCAGAACGCAGGGGCGATAATAGGTCTCGGGCGCACCGTCTGCCTCGATGGGCGGCGTGGCGTCCGTCGGCACCCTTTCGGACAGGGGTACAAAGCCTGCGCTGGTAGGCGGTGACAGGAGCGCAAAGGTAGCTCCCCCTGGAGGCAAAATGCCACCGCCCGGGAAT
>DATNRD010000487.1:0-7030 GCA_036703665.1 Candidatus Obscuribacterales bacterium | reverse complement strand
CCGGCGGGATGTCGGTGACTGCCGCCGAAACAATCGCTGGGATCAGCCAGCCAAGGGCAACCGCCAACAGCAGATAAATTAGCGAACAGTTACGCGATCTGTGCATTGCTGAGTCGATGTCCTCACGGTAGCAAGTGATCCGGCCATATGCGCCGGCTATCACAACATTACGGCAGAAGCGGCTGCAGCTTGGGGAAATCGGCAACTGCTTTGAAGTAGCGGTCTACGTTGAGCAGGAGGCCGTGACGATTGTCTTTCAGCTGCTCGTCCGGATCGTTGATCATGACTGCGTCGAATAGCGCGTGCACGTGTGGGGCGACCACGCGAAGCAGCTCCAGCAGGCGCCTGTATTCGTCCTTGCCCGCAGGCACTCTGAACCGGCCGTCGCTCTGCCACACGCTGACCACCCCGCTGTTGAAGTTCTCCCACAAGTCCCTTTCGCTCTTATCTCTAAAGAGGGTTGAATCGACCCTTTCCGGCGATGCTGGCGTCAGGATATTGCCGACGCGCACACCGGCTCGCACCAGATCGAGCCCGCCAGGCGAATCGATCAGTTCGTCTATGACCTGGCAGCGCACCAGGACATCCGGAACATCGGCAAGCCCATCGCGGCAGGAGAGCACCGCCTCGACAGTCTCGCGCCTGAATCCTCTCTCGAGCAGCTTCCCACGCAGTCTCTGCAGAATAAAATCCCTCAGGTCGGCAGCGCCCTTCTGCGCGGAAGCCCGGCGCTTCTCGTCCTTGAACCACGGCGATAGCCATTCCTGGAAGCGCTCAATCATGTCAGTGACGTTCAGGCAGTAGCCGGACAGGCCGTCCGTAAGAATATCGACCACCCCCTGCGCCTGGCGCCGCAGAACATAGGGATCGCTGGACCCGCTCGGGCGCTTGCCCATGCTGAAGACGGCAACAAGATTGTCGAGCTTGTCCAGCACGGCAGCCAGCTGGCCGACGGTGTCACCGGGAATCTCATCCTCAGTAGAGCGCGGCGAGTAGTGCGATGCGATTGCCTGCACCACATCCGGTGGCTCACCCTCGTTGCTGGCGTACCAGGACCCGACGTAGCCCTGTAGCTCCGGCAGCTCGCGCACGAGATTAGTCACCAGATCGACCTTGCACAGCTCCATGGTACGCTCCAGGCAGACCGCCAGCCGGGCATCGAGGCCGAGGTGACGAGCGATGGCTCTGGCAGCCTCGACCAGACGCTCCTGCTTGTCCAGGTAACTGCCCACCCCCTCGTGAAACGTCAACTGCGCCAGAGCGCTCCTTCTTTCGGCGAGCTTGACCTTTTGATCATCGAAGTAGAAGAAGCGGCCGTCGGCAAGTCTGGCGCGCAGCACCCGCTCGTTGCCCTTTCTTATGACGGGCGCGGCCTGGCTGCGATCATTGTTGGAGATGGAAACAAAGAAAGGCAGCAGCCCGCCTTTCCCCGTCTTGTCTTCGACCGGGAAGTACCGCTGGTGGTGCACCATCACGGTTTCGATCAGCTTATCCGGCAGGTCGAGATACTCTTTTGCAAACTCACCCAGAACAGCGCAGGGCCACTCCGTGATGTTGACTACCTCTTGCAGCAGCGGACCGGTCAGCTGGCGGGGCCGGCCGCTGACGCCCTCGGCCGTCCGTGCCACCGCGCGTTCAATCAAGTCCCGACGCTCCTGCGGATCGGCCAGAACGCACGCGCTGCGCATCACATCGACATAGCGGCCCGGATTCTCGATATTCACCGCTCCCGGAGCCAGGATGCGGTGACCATAACTCCGGCGCCCGGAACGAATGCCGTCCAGATTTACGATTACCTCCTGCTCGTCCAGAAGAGAGACCAGCCAGCGAATCGGCCTGGAGAATTTGAGATCAGACGATCCCCAGCGCATCAGGCGCTCTCCAGATATCTGCTCGATGACGCGAGGAATTAATTCGCTCAACACGTCTGCCGCCGGTCTGCCTGGAACCGTCAGGTTCGCCACCAGGTACACCACGCCCCCGATTTCTTCCCGATCGAGCGCATCCACCTTGACGCCGACCTTCTGCGCAAAGCCAATAGCTGGCGGCAATGGGTTGCCCGCCTGATCAAACCCGGCCTTCAATGGAGGACCCTTGACCTTCTTCTGCGTCGTAGGCTGCACGCCGGTCAATCCCTTGACAATACAGGCAAGGCGGCGGGGCGTCCCCAGAGCAATCATCTCCTCAAAATTCAGGTTAGATTCGGCCAGCGCGTCCGACAGAAGCGACTTGAGCCGCTCCTGCGCCTCCGGCACGTGATCGGCAGGCAGCTCCTCGCAACCGATCTCCAGCAAGTAATCGGGCATAATGGCATTCCAGTAAGGAAACAGGAATCACCATTATACGTTGAACCTGCTTATTGCGTTTGCTCAGCCGCGGCCCGCAAATGTCATCCTCTTACGCTCAGCGGCGAAGGATCTCATCCGCCAGTTGGAGCTTGAGCTGAGATTCTTCGATCGCGGAGCCTCTCCTGAGCGGAAGCTGTGTATGCGGAGCCAGGCATGCTGGAGCATGCGAAGGGCTCCCTCAGAATGACAAGATTGGTCTGGATTAGCGTAATCCAGGTAAGCGGCAGGATAGGCTGAACTACAAGGCCGGCACCTTGTGAGCACGCTCGCCGAAGACCCGCTTGGCCGAAGTCGCCATCATCGACGCTTCGCCGGATTTGCCCTGACACAGGTAAACAGCGGCGATGCATAGATTGGTGTAGGCAACGGCTGGGTGCTTGCTGCCAAGAATGCTCTGGCGAATCTCCAGCGCCTTCTCGTACAGCTCGATGGCGTCCTGATAACGCCCCTGGCAAAGGTAAGCGCGGGCCAGGTGCTCGGCCGTATCGGCCACATCGAGGTTGCGCTTCCCGAGCTTCTTCTCCCGTATCGACAGCGAGCGCTCATAAAACGGCAGCGCCTCGTCCGCCCGCCCCTGCACGAAGTAGAACTCGGCCAGCTTGTAACAGCTGGCAGCCAGGCTGGGGTGGTCTGGTCCCAGGACCTCTTCCCACAGCTTCACAACCTGGCGATACAACGGCTCTGCCTCGTCATACCGGCCCTGGTCGCGATAGAACCAGGCCAGCGTGCTCAGGCTGGTTTCCAGGCGAGGGTCGGCTTGCCCGCCCTTCTCTGCTTCTTCGAGCGCTTCCTTATAAAACTTCTCTGCTTCACCGTAACTCGCCAGACGATAAGCCCGATCGCCCTGGTCGATCATCTCCTGCCAGGTGCTGACCTTCTCCTTGGTACTTGCCTTAGTATGAGCCATTTTGCTTATCTCCCATGGCACCAATTCCACTCAATATCGTCGCTAGATTCACGTCCGCTTTCAATAATGGAAAACCATAGTGCCAGCCGCTCCGCCCTGGCACAACACCGGCCGGCGCGCAGAAAAGGATATGGCGTTTTCACAAGGCAAAGAGAATAACAATTTGCAACAGGACCGATCAGCGCAAAAGCACGTCAAGCGCAATCGCGCTGGACCGCTGGTCTTTGCCAGAGCCGGGTTGCTCGCCTCTGGCAGGCAGAACATTATGTCCTGGGTGTTACTGGCTCAACTTCAACGTTTTGACGAACTCGCTCACCTTTTTATACAAGCTGAGCAATGTCTGGAGCGCCTCCTGACTGGCCTGCCAATTGCCCTCCTTACAGAACTCCTCGAGCTGAGCACTGCACAGGGCCATCTCATCTGCAGCCACCGAGGCGCACAGGCCCTTCAACTGATGGGTTATCGCCGCCAGCTCCGCCTTATCCTTCTTATCCATCGCCGTCGACAGGCGATCGAGCAGCTCGCTGGCCTCTTGAGTGAACAAGGGGACGATTTCTCGCAGCGCTTCTTTTCCGTACAGCTCGGTCATCCTCTCCACATCCATCGGAGTACCTGTCCCGGCGGTCTGTCCGACTTCGACCGTTGTCGCGCTCTGCCCGGTCCACTGCTCGAGCTTCTCTTTCAGTTGCTGCAGTCCGAGCGGCTTGCTCAGGTAATCGTCCATCCCGGCTGCCAGACAGCTCTCCCGGTCTCCGGGCATGGCGCTGGCCGTCATGGCGATGATCGGGGTGTGCAGTCCCGTTTTCTTTTCTGCCTCACGAATCGCCCTGGTCGCCGCGAAGCCGTCCACACCAGGCATCTGGCAGTCCATCAGGATCGCGTCGAAGTCCTTTACCTGCGCCATGTCTATCGCTTCCTGACCGCTGGCTGCGACCTCGACCTTGAAGCCGAGACGCTGGAGCTGCAGGACGATGAGACGGCGCAAAGCCGCATCGTCCTCAGCCAGCAAGATCCTGGCGGACGGCGGCACGCTCGGGGTCTCCGCCTCAGGCTCGGCAGGGACAGGCTCTAGCTTCAGCTCGCCGACAGTCCTCTCCATAGCCGTGGCGATCGCGTCGATCAGTCTGGCCTGTCTTACCGGTCGGCTCATGAACTCGGCAAAGTCGGCGCTGAGCAGGTCCCTGGCTTCGATCTCCTCGGGCTTGATGCCGACAAGCAGCAGGCGGGTTCGCTTGAGTACAGGATCGAGCTTGATCCTGAGAGCGGCCTCGAGCGTGGCTCCAGGAGCCCCGGCCAGGTCCACGATGGCGACATCGAAGGGGCTGCCGGCTGCCTGCGCACGATTCAGGGCATCGATCGCCTCATCAGCGGAACCGATGGCCTCGCACATGACTTTAGCAGCCTGCAGATATGTCTCGATTGCTCTGCGGGTGGCCGGGTTGTTGTCCACCAGCATCACCCTGACGTCCCGCAAATTGGAGGCACAAGCCGCCAGGAAGGGACTGGCACCGGGTCTGACGGTTTCCGAACGGCGGAACCGGACCGTGAACCAGAAGGTAGAACCCTCTCCCTCCTCGCTTTCCACGCCTATCCTGCCGCCCATGAGCTTGACCAGACGCTGGCAGACGGAAAGCCCGAGGCCGGGTCCGACAATCTTGCGTACCGTAGACCCATCTGTACGAATGACCGGCTCGAAGAGTCTCTTGCGAATGGACTCCGACATGCCGACGCCGGTATCGCTTACGGCGAACCTCAGCGTGACGTGGGTGTCCTCCTCGGTGTCGGGCAGCGCCTGCACCATCACGGCACCGCGGGCGGTGAATTGCACGGCGTTTTCGATGAGATGGCAGAGCACCTGCCTGAGCCTGACCGGATCGCCCTTGACCAGCGGTGAGATGCGTGGATCGATAAAGGTGGCCAGCCTGATGCCCTTCTGGTCGGCGGCCTGTGCGAATGATTCCGCTGTATCCTCGACGACAGACACAGGCGAGAAATCGACTTCCTCGAGCTCCAGTTTGCCTGCCTCCATCTTGGACAGATCGACTATGGAATCGAGGCTGTCCAGCAAGGATTGCGAAGCGCGGTAGACGGCGGTGGCAAACTCGCGCTGCTCGGCACCGAGCGGCGTCTTCAGAAGCAGCTCGATCATCCCCAGGATGGAGCTTATCGGGGTACGCAACTCGTGACTGACGGAAGCCACGAAGTCGGTCTTGAAGCTGGCTGCCTCCAGTGCCACGTCCCTGGCCTGCGCCAGCTCTCGCGTGAGCGCATCGAGCGCCTTGTTGGCGCTTGAAAGCTCTATGATGCGCCGTTCACGGTCTTCATTCAATTGTTTAATGCGTTCCTCGGCGCCCTTGCGCTCGATCGCGTAGCGGATGGCGCGCGCCAGCATGGGGCCCTGTACTTGCCCTTTCAACAGATAGTCCTGCGCCCCGAGTTTGACGGCCTCCATCGCTACTGACTCGTCATCAAGACCGGTGAGCACGACAATCGGAACGTGCGGATGCTGGCAATGGACGCTCACCAGCGTGTCCAGGCCGCTTGCATCCGGCAAAGACAGATCGAGCAGCACCACATCAAACGAATTCTTCGAGAGATAAGACAATCCGTCGGATAACTTCTCCGCACACTCTATTTCAAAACGGGCACCTTTGACTTCCGCCAGCATCTGCTCGAGGAGCCGGATCTGGGCACGGCTATCCTCGATGAGCAGAAGCTTGATTGATTTTTGCCCCATTGAACTCAGCTCAGGACTCCCTGTGGTTTCCTCTTGATGGCGCGGCACTGGATGGTCTTGCCTGCCGCTCAAGCGCTTGCTCACCCCTTTGCAGACTCGTGGTGACGGGCGAGCTACCCTTTACTTACAGTATCTTCCAGGTGTGTGCTAGAACTCTACTGGCATCTTCAACTTTTTCGAAAATAATTGCCATGCCTAAACAGGCCCCTTATGGCTGCTGGACATCGCCAATCACCGCGGATGTCGTGGCGGCGGGAGCTCTGAAACTGTCCGACATCACGCTTGATGGCGGCACGATTTACTGGGTCGAGACCAGACCTTGCGAAGGGGGGCGCAACGTCATCGTGGCGGCAGCACCGGATGGCGCGCTGCGCGACGTGATCCCGCCGGAGTTCAATGCCCGAACCAGGGTACACGAGTACGGCGGCGGTTCCTTCTGTGTTTCGGGAGGAATGGTCTGCTTCGCTCACTATCTCGACCAGCGCCTTTATCTGGTGCGTGGAACCGGCGAGCCGCTTGCGCTGGCTGCCGGCAGCAGTTGCCGATACGCAGACGGCATCATCGATCTGGCTCGTGCCCGCACGATATGGGTGCAGGAAGATCATTCAGGCGGCGGTGAGCCAGCCAATTCGCTGGTGGGCATCGGTCTGGCCGGCGGTGCGCCGCCTGACGTGCTGGTCGGCGGCAGGGACTTCTTTTCCTCGCCCCGCCTCAGCCCCGACGGCAGAAGCCTGGCCTGGCTATGTTGGGACCACCCGAACATGCCCTGGGATGGAACCGAGCTGTACGTCGCCTGGATCGGCGCTGACGGCACGCTTGAGGAAACCCGGAAGGTAGCCGGCGGAGCAGACGAGTCGATATGCCAGCCGGAGTGGTCGCCGGACGGCGACTTGTACTTCGTCAGCGACAGGACTGGCTGGTGGAACATCTATCGCTTCAGGGGCGGACATACCGAAGCGGTGTTGCTGTCCGAGGCTGAGTTTGCCCGACCACCCTGGGTTTTCGGGCTGTCCTCCTTTGCTTTTGCCGGGCGCGATC
>DATNRD010000486.1:0-4882 GCA_036703665.1 Candidatus Obscuribacterales bacterium | reverse complement strand
CGCAGCGATATCATCGGTTCTTTTGCCGGGCTGCGCCCGCTGGTGCTGCATGCCGACTTTGCCGGCACCACCTCCGACATGCCGCGCGAGCATCTGGTGTTTCAGGGTCCGTCCGGCTTGATCGGGCTGACCGGCGGAAAGCTGACCAACTACAGGATAATGGCCGGACAGGTCGTAGACAGGGCGGCCGCGCAGCTGCCGGGCGTCGAGCTGAAGCAGCAGCGCACTGCGCGTCTGATGCTGGGTGGTTGGGCGGACAAGCAGGATTTCCTGGCTTGCACGGCGGCAATTTCGGCTAAGGCACGTCGCCTGGCCATAGAGCCGGCTACGCTCGACCACCTCATTTCCAGCTATGGAAAAGACGCCCAGGTCATTGTCGATATTGTCGAGCAGGACGCGAGTTTGAATCAGAGAATCTGCCCTGATTTCCCGCCGATAATGGCGGAGATTCCCTTTTGCGTGATTCACGAGATGGCCGTGTCGCTCGAGGATCTGCTCATGCGACGCTTGCGCCTGGGCATTCTTAACCAGAAGCAGTGCCTGGAGGCCGCGCCCAGGGTAGCTGATCTGATGCGCCTTCTGCTTAAGTGGGACGATGCGCGCCTAGGAGCTGAACTTTCCGCTTTCGAGCGCTGCCTTGCCGAGCACATCGACCTGCTGCGCTCGCCTGTGGCTCAGCCCGACCATTAGGCTGATCACGACCCCTGTCTTATCGCCATATGCGCCATGGCGGGTCGCCTGACTGCCATAACTGCGTAAGCTGCACGAGATCGCGCATGGTGTCGACACACTGCCAGAACCCCCTGTGCTCGAAAGCCATGAGCTGCCCGTCTGCGGCCAGCTTCGGCAGCGAGTGCTTCTCGAAGTTGCAGGATGGGTCTGCTTGCGTGTAAGCGAAGATGCGACGATCGAAGACGAAGAAGCCGCCGTTGATGAAGCTCTGTCCGGAAGGCTTCTCGCTGAACTCCTCCACCTGCCCGTCGCGCAGTGTCAGCTCGCCGAAGCGGGAGGGAGGCGAGACTCCAGTCACGGTGCCGATTTTGCCGTGTGACTGATGGAACTCGAGCAGCCGCGACAGATCGACGTCCGATACTCCATCCCCGTAGGTGAGCATGATGAAGTCGCAGTCAGTGGTGTGCCTTTCTATCTGATGTATCCGGGAACCAGTCTCGTTCGCCTGCCCGGTATTGGCCAGCGTCACCGTCCATCCGTACTCGTCGCGTTTGTCATGGCAGACGATGCTGTCTCGCGATCCAAGCGTGATGGTGAAGTCGCCGGAAAGGAAATCGAAGTTCAGGAAGTATCCCTTGATCAATTCCCCCTTGTAACCCAGGCAGACAACGAAGTCCGTAAAGCCGAAGTGAGCGTAGTGCTTCATTATGTGCCACAGCAGCGGGCGACCGCCTACTTCTACCATCGGCTTCGGGCGATATTCGGTCTCTTCCCTGAGGCGCATGCCCTGTCCGCCGGCAAGAATCACCACTTTAGTTTTTGGCATGGCGGTACTTCCACATGTTGTTCATTAACTCGAAAAGCGTTTCCAGCCGGACGTTAGAAGAGCCGGACTGGCGGCGCCTGAAGGCAACAGGAATTTCAGCGACCGAGAGCTGGAGCCGGCTTGCCTGAATCATCATCTCGGCATCTATGAACCAGTCCCCGGCGGTGAGCCGCAAGCGATCGAGAGCGGAGCGCTTCCGCACTTTCGGCTTGCCGTTTATATCGTTACTCAACCGGCCGAACAGGAGCGCCAACAAGAAATTGTATATTTTCGTCACGGCCAGGCGCTGCCAGCCATCTTCCCGTAACGCGCGCCTGGCTTTGACGATGTCGTGAGGCTCGCGGACGGCCGGATCGAAGCTAGGCGCCAGGTCTTTGCAGGCAACCTGCTCATCGCCGTCCAGAATGCCGACAAGCGCGGCGCGCCCTACCGCCAGTCCGGCCAGCAGACCCCCTGGGTAACTCAGCGTCTCTGTTGCCGCCTCTGGCACGGAGCTCATCAGCTTTCCTCCGCCTAAATTCATGCCCAGGCGCCAGGGCAACCTATCATGTCGCGGCTGTCGTGCCTGTCACTTGTGCCATCTTATCGGACGTGTGCGACTGCTTGCCCTCATGGTAATAATGCTGTAGCGGACAAGGCGGGCTGTCAGTGAATACGGTCAATCGTTCTCAGTCTGTGAGCAAGACCACAAGGCTAATCTGGTTTGCATATTTTGTCGCGTTGACGGTCTGGGGGCTGCTTTCCTACGCGTCGCTCGTGCAGTTCCTGCAGGAGAATCGCCTGTTTGCTCTTTCCATGGACGGCCGCCCTTATGTCTGCGACTTCGTCAACTCTTATAACGCTGCTCTTCTGGCCGGGCGGGCCGGCAGAGACGGGGTCGCCATATACGACCCGAAGGTGCAGGCTGAGTCGCTGGCCAGGCTGGTTCATCCGGTGGTGCCGGAGCTGCCGTTTTACCTGCAATACCCGCCTTACTTCTGGGTGATCATGCGTCCGCTTGCCTGGTTCGACTTGACTGGCGCCTGGCTGGCTTACTGTCTGGTTACCGGGCTTTTCCTTTTAGCGGCCCTGTTCGTGCTTGTGGCCCGGAAGTTGGACGGCCAGGCGGCGCGAGCCATGGCGATGGCGGCGGTTCTTGCCTCGTACCCTGCCTGGCTCAGTTTCAGGCTCGGGCAGGTGTCTCTCCTGGTCTTTCCGCTGCTGGCGCTTTATTGGATTATGTTGGCTTCGCGGCGGAGCGGTTGGGCCGGGGCGGCAGCAGCCATCATGTGTATCAAGCTCCAGTATGCGCCTGTCTTGCTGGTGGTCGGCGTCATTGTCGGGCGGCTGGGCTTCCTGACTGGCTTTGCCTCGACCATGCTCACGATGGTGGCTGTTTCCATCGTGACGCTGGGTTGGGCGAACGTCTCCGTCTATCCGAGCGCCTTGCTGGCGGGCGAAACGTCAGCGCGCGTTAGCGGGGTACAGGCTGTGTTGATGCAAAACGTGCGGGGAGCGCTGGAACTGGTCACCGGCGGCGGTGGCAATCTCGTCACCGGGACCTCGGTTCTGGCACTGGTCGTGGTGGCAATCTGGGTAGCATGCGTGTGGCTGAGGATTGTCCGGAGCGGGCGGGACGCGGCTGCCTTCGAGCAGGGAGCGTCGCTGACCACTCTAGCCTTGCTCGTATCGAGCCTGCACACACACGTGCAAGATTATCTTATGGCGGCCATCCCCTGCCTGTGGTTGTATGCGTCCAGCTCGAGCGCCAATGGCATCTGGCGCGAAGGCAAGGTTCTGCGCGCGCTGATTATCGCCTTTCCGGCCCTCAGCTGGGTGTTTTTCCTGCTGACGCCGCTGTTCCTCCTGGCCCGTATTCAGCCCTACTTCCTCTGGGCCGTGGTGGTCATGTACCTGGCTTACCGCTTGCTGGAGCGCAGACTCAAAAGTGCTGCCGATTCGCCCACCTAGTGCAGGCTTCTTAAGCGGGTGCTAGGGGGAGAGGTTGCGGAGATCCCTGACCACATATATCCGTTTATCCTGCGACTCGTGATAAGTGCGTACGAGCACCTCGGCTAGAAGCCCCATGAGGATAAACTGCACGCCGACCGTGAAAAGCAGCACCGCCAAAAGTGGCAGCGGCGTCTGGATGAGGCTGGTGGAGAACCAGTACTTAAGAATCAATGCCCAGCCGAGGATCAAGAACGACAGCCCTATAGACCCGAGCCCGAGTGTTCCGAAAACGTAGGCGGGTTTGGTGCCGTAGTCGAACAGGAACTTGATCGTGAGCAGGTCGAGGATGACTTTGACGGTTCTGTTGATGCCGTACTTGGACTTGCCCATGGTCCGCTTGTGGTGACGGACCGGCACCTCCGTTACTTTGGCCCCCATCCAGGCGGAATATATGGGAATGAACCGGTGCATCTCTCCGTAGAGCTTCACTCCCTTTAAGACCTCTCGCCGATAGGCTTTGAGCGAGCAGCCATAGTCGTGGAGTCTGACGCCGGAGATGAGGGAAATGAGCCGGTTGGCTATCCATGATGGCAGTGTGCGGTTCAGAAACGGATCCTGACGGTCCTTGCGCCAGCCCGACACTACGTCGTAGCCGGCTTCTACAGCCTTAAGAAGCTGGCCGATGTCTGCCGGATCGTTTTGCAGGTCGGCATCCATCGTGACAAGCAGCTTGCCGACGGCGTGATCTATGCCGGCGCTGAAGGCGGCTGTCTGTCCGAAGTTTCTGACCAGGTGGATTACCTTGACGTTGAAATCGCGACCGGCTATCTTGTCGAGCTCGTCGCCTGTGCTGTCGGCGCTGCCGTCGTTTACGAAGATGATCTCGTAGCGCACGGACAGCGCCTTGAGTGCTGCCAGGAGCCTTTCGTAAAGAACAGGCACGTTGTCCTTCTCGTTGTAAGCCGGAATTATTACAGACAGGTAGGGCATCGAATCGGCGTCGGCGGCTTCTCGGGCCTCGACCCCGTGGGCTGGTTCGATTGCGGTCTTGGGCTCCATCGGATCAGTTCTGGCTTGACAATGCTCGTTCCGCTGGTGAAGACAACTATAACCTACACAAAACAGATCTGTTCTCAAAAGAGCTGCATGACGCCTCTCCAGATGCGGCGTACTAGTCCCGAATGGTGCCGCTCTCGGCTGCTGGCCTGGCCACGGCCGTCGTCATCATCCCAGAACTTCCTGACCAGCCCTTCGACTGCGCTGTCCCCGGCGCCATCCTCGTCTACCTCGGCCAAGAAGTCATCCCGCAGCGGGTGTGGAGGCTTGAGGAAGGAGGCCGGTTGGGCTGGGCGGGCACGGTAATAGGCGCTGGTGTAATCCCGCCAGATGCGGGCCATGACGGCCCCGCCCGTAACGTGCGGGCCGGACACGGGCTGGTTGTCGTCGTTCCCG
>DATNRD010000485.1:0-4392 GCA_036703665.1 Candidatus Obscuribacterales bacterium | reverse complement strand
CACCTAATCGCCCTTGCACTGCCCAGTCGTGGGACATTTGGCCCCGTCGACACTCTGACATCGCACTGCGCTCCAAATCGGTAAGGTTTCGGCCAAGACAGGTCACCCGCCTCGAAACTGTCATCCTCTTACGATGGAGCGGCGAAGGATCTCGTGTCGGCACAAGGAGATGGTTCCTTCGGTCGCAGTGCTCCCTCAGGACCGCTTTCGCTCCGCTCAAGCTCCTCAGTTTCCGGGTTCCATCACCTGTATTGGCCGAAACCTTACCCATCGAAGTCGCCCTGAAGTCGACGCCACCAGCGGCCTTACAGCAGACCGGTGGCCAGTCCAACGGAGATGATTAGGACCAGCAGCGAGGCCGCTACCTCGATAACGCGATAGCTCGCTTTCTTGAGGAGCCTGCTGCCAAGCAGGCTGCCGGCCAGCGCCGAGACGACCGCCAGCCCCACGAGCGCCTCCTGACCGAAAAGGCGAGCGGTGGACCAGGACGGCACATAGACCGCCAGGCGGGCGACATCGACCAAGGTGGCGATGACGCAACTGGTGCCTACGAACTGCTCGGCAGAGAGCCCGGCCTTGACGAGAAAGAGGCCGCGCAGTGCTCCCTGATGTCCGGAAAGCCCACCGAAAAAGCCGCTCACGGCTCCGCCTGCGACCAGATATCTGGGTGGCATCTTGAGCGACTTGAGCGAACCGGACATCTCGAGCAGGGAAAATGCGCACATAAGCAGCGCGACCAGCAGTTTGACAGGCATGATGCGGCAGAGGCGGCCGCCGATCGTCATGGTCGCGACAGCTGGCAAGGCGGCCAGGCGCACCAGCAGGTCTGCCCCGACCAGGGCGGCGACAAGGGCGGGCAGACCGAAATGAAGGACGACATGCTTGCTGGCGTGCTTGCCGACAAGCAGCACCTTGAACAGGTTGTTGATTAGATGAACCGCCGCCGTCAGAGCGATGGCGGACTCGACCGGAAAGAAAATGATGAAGGCAGGCAGCAATATTGTTCCCAGACCAAAGCCGGTAAAAAAGGTGACAAGCGAGGCTGTGAAAGCCGTTAAGCTTATGATCAGGTATTCCATGGGCCTTGTCAGAAGGTGGAGGAGTAATCACAATTACTACTGTGGGCGGGTAAGCTCCGCCGCTTCAGTCTATAAGGCTGGAGCATTGCTCCGAGACAGTTAAGGCTGCGGAGGCAGGGTACGTGGGAAAAAGCTTCAGAACGAAAACGCTATACCAGGACAGAGAATGGCTTTACCAGAAGTACATTCGGGAAAAGCTGAGCACCGTGGAAATTGCGCGGTTGTATAGGGAAGAAGTTAACAAGTGGTGCGATCCCAACACAATCTCGCGCTGGCTGAAAAAGCACAACATTCCCATGCGGACGTTAGCCGAGGCGCAGCAAAACAGGCACGGCGGCAAGTAATCAGTTGGCCTCTGCGCCGCTGGCGTCCTTCTCGCTGCTCACATGCCCGCCTTGCGGGGCCGTGGTCCGCCAGACCGGCGTCATGGTTGTGTCACCGCTTCCGGATCTTTCCGCCTGTTAGAGACTGGGTGCCGCTCCGCCGCTGAACAGCCAGCCGCCGCCCATCATGGCGGCTACCAGCAGATAGAGCAATACCTCGCGTCCACCCACCAGATAGAAGGCGCAGTATGCAAACAGCGCGATGGCGGGGCGCCAGAATTTCACAGCGCCTTCTCTCACTCCGTGAGCAGCCAGACAGGCCGCTATGGCAATCGGGAAACCGAAGAAGAAGACATCGAAGAGCATACGGCACGCGCCTCGAACCAGACATCCAGAGCAAAGCACGATTGTATCCCGATGTCCATGGGGGTTTGCCCATTTCCAATAAGCCCTCCGTCGTCGCGTAGGGCTCTCCAGCCCTCCGCTCCTCCTACGCGCCTCAAGACGCTCGGCGGCCGACGCTGGCTGCGCCAGCGGGCTTCGTCGCTGCGCGACTGCGCATCCGCTTGAGCTCCGGAGGCTCGCAACCTCGCCTCCTTCGCTGAGCGTCGTTGCCTCGCTGTCCTTCCTTTGCTGCGCTGGCTCCGCCGCCTGCCTCGTCGCTTTGGCAGGGGCGCATTTCCAGCCGCCCCAGGCTGAATCTCAATGGGCTCGCCAGTCTGGCGCTCCTGGCAGGCGCTGTTGCCTGGCTGGATTTCGTCTCAGCTGGTCATCGTCCCTGCGCGACGGAGCGCATAAAATGAATTGAGCCATGAGCGAAAAGGAAGAAGTCATATTTGGAAGAAACGCCGTCGCCTCGTTCCTGGAGAAAGGGGCAGAAGGAGGCGAGGCGGCTGCTGGAGCCAGGATCACAAAGATCCTCATTGCCGTCGGCGCCAGACCCGATGCGCGCCTTGGGCTCATACACGAGCTTGCCCGAAGACAACACATACCGGTTAAGAATTGCGCCCGCAGGAAGCTCGATCAGCTCCTGGGACCTGACGCCCGGCACCAGGGCGTGGCGGCCTTTCTCAGCGCCTCAGAGGCCTTGTCGCTGGAAGCATTCCTGCAAAAGACGGCAGAGGAGCGCCGGCGCCGGCAGGAAGCCGGCCAATCGATGGATGGTTATGCGCTGGCCATCCTGGACGGAATAGAAGACCCGCACAATCTCGGGGCCATCGTAAGGGTGGCGGAAGCGGCGGGGTTCAAGGCGGTAATCATTCCTAGGCACCGCGCCGCCGGTTTGACCGCGACCGTAGCGAAGGTGAGCGCAGGCGCGCTGGCCAACCTGCCTGTCGTGCGCGTCTCCAATCTGGTGAGAACCATAGGTCTGCTGAAAGAGCAGGGATTCTGGGTGGTGGGTCTGGATGCGCAGGCAGGGCAGGAATACACGCAAGTCGACCTCGTGCGCCCACTGGCGGTTGTCATTGGCAGCGAGGGGCAGGGCATCGGCAGGCTGGTGCGCGAAAACTGCGATTTCCTGGTGCGCATTCCCATGCTCGGTAGAACGGAATCGCTCAATGCATCGGTGGCGGCGGGCATCGTCTTTTACGAGGTGGTGCGCCAGTGCCGCGCCATTCGATGACAGGCGAGCTCGCGTTTTTTTGGGTGCGCATCAGCGCCTGTAATATTTCTATACCTTACTTGTCCGCCCTTCCTACGGACCAACGAACCGCGCGGCGTTCGGCCGTATTGCACCGGAGGCGCTCGGGAAGCCGGCAGCGAAAGACCAGACAAGCGGCGGCGTCGCGCGGCCGTCGTCGTTGCCAGTGTCTTGTGCGGCTTCCAATTGACACTGGTTAAATCATATTAGTAGAATTTCTCCTTGCGTCTGGACGCCTTTGCCGGTGTAGCTCAACGGTAGAGCAACGGTTTTGTAAACCGTAGGTTGCGGGTTCGAATCCCATCACCGGCTGATGGGCGGATGTCCGAGTGGTTAAAGGAGACGGGCTGTAAACTCGTTGGCGAAAGCCTACGCTGGTTCGAATCCAGCTCCGCCCAGACGTTTACCTCGAGACGCCGCCCGGTTGCTGCCCTGCAGCCCGGGGACCGGGGGGCGGTCTTAGGCGGCGTGGCAGAGGCGTCCGGAGCGATGAGCTCCCGGCCCTGTTACCATAGGAGGACGAAAACGCCCATGTAGCACAGCGGTAGTGCACCCCCTTGGTAAGGGGGAGGTCACGAGTTCGATTCTCGTCATGGGCTCCATTTTTTGCCCGTAGTGGGAAGTCCGCCGGCGAAGCGCCGATAACGCGAACTTAGATGGCTTGCAAGCGCTGGATTTAACAATCGAGTCAGGAGTCGAAAAACTAACCAAGGAGAGGAAAGAGGATGGCCCGCCAAAAATTCGAAAGAACCAAACCCAACGTGAACGTTGGCACCATCGGACACGTCGATCACGGCAAGACAACGTTGACCGCAGCGATCACGTTGATCTTGTCGAAGTTCGGCAAGGCCAAGTACAAGAAGTACGATGAAATCGACGCGGCGCCCGAGGAGAAGGCACGCGGCATCACGATCAACACGGCTCACGTTGAGTACGAGACGGACAAGCGCCATTACAGCCACGTCGACTGCCCGGGACACGCCGACTACATCAAAAACATGATCACCGGCGCTGCTCAGATGGACGGGGCGATTCTGGTCATCTCCGCCTCCGACGGGCCGATGCCGCAGACGCGCGAGCACATCCTGCTTGCGCGCCAGGTAGGCGTTCCCTACATTGTCGTCTTCATGAACAAGTGCGACATGGTGGACGATCCCGAGCTGCTGGATCTGGTCGAAATGGAAGCAAGGGAGCTTTTGAGCAAGTATCAGTTCCCCGGCGACGAGATCCCCTTCATCCGCGGCAGCGCACTGAAGGCGCTCGAGGCAGGCGACCCCGAGCACCCCGACTGCAAGTGCATTATGGATCTCATGAAAGCAGTCGACGACTTCATTCCAGAGCCGGTGCG
>DATNRD010000484.1:0-4232 GCA_036703665.1 Candidatus Obscuribacterales bacterium | reverse complement strand
CCCCCTTATCAACCTCGCTTTACTGTTCTAAGATCAAACCCTGAGGGCGAGGGACCGGGCCATGATGGATTTTTTCATCTTGTTCCTTATCATCACCACCGTGCTGCCGGCGCTGGCGCAGGCAACGATGGAAGCCAGGAGGAACAAGCTGTTCGGGCAGATCGAACGCAAGCGCGGCAGCCGAGTCATCGCTCTTATAAACCGGCAGGAGACGATGAGCATCCTGGGATTTCCCATTGCCCGCTACATCAACATCGAAGATTCCGAGCGGGTATTGAGAGCCATTCACCTCACCCCTGCCGAGATGCCAATCGATCTCATACTCCACACTCCCGGCGGGCTGGTCCTGGCCGCCCACCAGATCGCCAGGGCGCTCACCCGGCACAAAGCCAAGGTAACCGTCTTTGTGCCGCATTACGCCATGTCCGGGGGCACGCTTCTGGCCCTGGCAGCCGACGAAATCGTCATGAGCCCCAATGCCGTCCTCGGACCGGTCGATCCGCAGATCGGCGAATACCCGGCGGTCAGCCTGCTCAAGCTGGTGGACGTCAAACCGGTGGAGAAAATCAGCGACCAGACGCTCATCCTGGCCGATGTAGCCAACAAAGCTCTCCGCCAGGTCGAGTCGCTGGTGAGGAAAATCCTTCTGGACCATGTGCCGGAGGTCAAGGTATCCCCGCAGGACATCCCCCGCATCGCCGAAAGTCTCGTGTCGGGCATCTGGACGCACGATTACCCGATCACGGTGGAAGACGCAAAGGAGCTTGGTCTGCCGGTCAGCACGGAGATGCCGCCAGAGATATACGACCTTATGGACCTTTATCCCCAGCCGGGGGGCGCCAGATCCAGCGTCCAGTATGTCCCCATGCCTTACAAGGTTCCGGGCTCGGCGCCTACCTCGGGCAGAGAAGCCCAAGGGAAATAGGGGCTCGACCTGCCAGCAGACGGCCGGCATTTTTATTCTGATATTATCCTGGTTGTGCCCGTGGGGGAGGAAAGCTTTACTCTGATGACCGGGTCGCAGGCGGGCTGGGAACAGGAAATTCGTGACCGGCAGCAGTTTCGCTCGCAGATGGTGCGAGGCTTTGCCTTCACTGTCATGGACCACGGCGTGGCGCTGACGCGCTGTCCGGAATGTGACGCTCTTGCATCAATCAACTCAGCCTTCCCCGATTCGGATTGGAACTCCCTTTCCCATCTTCTGTCCGTTCTCGAGACGTACCTGGAATCAACCGGTTGCACGATGGAATGCCCACAGTGCCAGCACGAGTTCGTGCTCAACCCTGCCAACGAAAACTCGGAATACTGGTTGTGGCATGCACACTTTCTGCCGGAATCCAAGCGCGACCTGCAATTGCTCGTACACCGGCGGGCAGGGCGGACCCGCTGGGTGGAGGGCATGCTGGTCGATGAAAACGACGTCATCGTGCCGATTCCCATTCCTGTGTCGGAGCCCGAGTTTCGCTCGCGCGCCGGCTGCTACTTTTCCGTCCGCCAGACCTGGCGAGAGTTTCTCCAGGAAAGCTGGCCGGTCTCATCGTTCGGCTCGCTGAAAATATCGGACGGCTACTACCTGGTGCTCAATCCTCCCGTGGATTCGGAGAGCGACCTGAACGCCTTCAAGGACAGTTGCGTCAAGCTGGTCAGCAATTCGACAGGCTCCGGAGAGCACTACGAGTTTGCGGACCTGTCCTGGGCCGACAGCTGGAACTTTGAAGAGGACACCTACCATCAGTGGTTGCCCGAGTTCGAAAAGGATCTCGAGGAATCGGGTCTGATCGCTGGAGTCCTGGCCAGCCCCGAGCACTTCTACAACATCGTGCAAAAGGAACTTCACGGCTTCGGGTGCTGGCTCAGACGCGAGGGGCAGAACGGGTCAATAGCCTTTCTCGGTGACGACGAATACTACCTGAGCTTCAACTACCGGGAGTACCTCGTCAATGCAATGATCAAAGGTTACAGCTACTGGGGGGCGCTCAGATTCATCGAACCGATGCTCGATTCGTGGGAGCAGGCCAGAGACACCGGAGAGCGCCTCAAGCGTCTCCTGGATTCATACCAATGCACCGTATATGGTGGTCACTACTTCCAGTGCCGGGCGAAGTCAGGCAAGCGGATCGTCCGGGAATTCGACCTGCTTGCCCTCGAGCCTACCGACTCTGAACTGGAGAACGACTCCCAGTTCCTTAAGTGGATAGCCCCGCAAATATCACTCAATCCTGAGACTCTGAAGTTCCGGAGATAACGGCCGGCCACCGCTAAGGGCCAGCGGAGACCGAGCAGCTCCCTACCAAAGCATCACCGCCGTACGCCTATCGGGCCCATCTCGCTTCCGCATTGCGCGAAACCGGCGAGCCTGTTTCATGAATCTCGCCAGTCAACCGGCAGCTTCACCGGCAAGAGCGGAGCGATGTTGAAGGATATGGTGCACGGCCCGCGACATGCGCTGCCAGTGCGATCCCTGCCAGTAATGGCGCCCGCAACCAGGACAGGCAAAAAATTCCTCCTGTATGCGATAGACCATGGGGGGCACGTGCTGGCGCACCGCCTCTTTGTCGCGCGCTTCCAGCACCCCATTGCAGCGGACGCAGCGGGTGAACTGCCCACTGGCATCCAGCCTGTAAGCTTTCATTACCTGAGCGAGCTGCGCACGCCAGTCCGAACCCTTGACCAGGTAAGCTTCAATCGTTCCCGATGCGACCAGGCGCCGCTGCATGATGCCCGTGTCTTTGGTCAAAACGACCCGCTGTTCGCGTTGCGCGATCTCGAGCAGCTCCGAATCGGCAATCGGATTAATAAAGATGGTGTCATAGCCAAGAACGCGCAACCAGACCGCCAATCTGCCCACATTGTTGTCGACTATGAATCTTGGATGGTTCATACGGCTCCGGAGCGACGGCACGAACTGCTGCCTGACCGGTCTCTTTTGATGATAACAGCGGCCGTTTCGAACTGTCACGACACCAACCGAGGAGCGCCGGCAAATCTGGGTACATTGTTTTCGGAGTCGAGCGTGCCAAGTCCAAAGTTCAGGCGGAGGAAGGGAAATGACCTCGATAGGAAGGAAGGAGCACGGCGAACGTCGCGCCTACTGGATTGAGACCGGGCATGCCGTCCACCTGGAGGGCCGCCTGCCAGTGGGTCAGTACACCGACCGGTCGACCGGCTGCCGCAACCGGCACTACCTTCTAGAAGTTCTCGAGCCGCAAATCGCCGTAGCTCAGCAATACGGCTTCCCTCTCAGCCTGGCTCTGGATGAAATCGCCCACTTCCGGCAAATCCGCTTTACCTTTGGCGAAAGCGCTGCCGAGGGGATTATGAGCGAGCTGGCCGACATCATAAGCAGCACCGTGCGGGGAACGGATCTGGTTGTGCGCTACGCGGAGGAGACCTTCGCGGTGCTCTTCCTCCATTCCACGCAGTTTGGCGCATCCCGGGCCTGCGACAGGATGAGGATGAAAATCTCCCACCACACCTTTCATTCCGTGAAAAGCGACCTGGTAGTCGTCGTGAATTTCGGCATTGCCGAGCAGTCGGCCGACTTCGATCCGCACGGGCGCACGCTGCTGGCCGCTGCCGAGGATGCCCTGCGCCAGGCAGGCGCCGTGGGCGATTATGCCATCGTCCGTCACGCGGACCTTCAAGCCGTCCCGGAAAAGGCCATCTGATGGTGACCTGGCGGGCACCTGATTATGGTCCATGCCGGCTCCCCCTGAATAAGGGCCGGTCTATGCCAGCTCGCGCCAGCTGACGAGTCCGTGACCGGTCTTTGACCAGAGCCTGAATTCATTTCCCTGAGCCGCAGTGGTTAGATGTCCGGCTGCCCTCTGTCCAGAATTCACATTGGCCGTATAGATACCGGCGGCTGAGCCCGCGTTCTCAGGGGTGGAACGCGAGGCAAGGCGGCGATCCTTACGCTACCGGAGGTTGACTATGCTGGGCCGGGGCTTTTACCAGTTCTTCACAGGATTAGACTCACCCGACTCGTCGGGCAGCGACAAGAGTCCGGCGTTCGATGTCCTGGACCTTTTGAAGCACCACGGGCATGACCACAACGGGAAGCACCGGCTTGCACGCGCATCCTTCCATCCGAGCGACCGGCAAGACAGCGCCGCCCGGGACTTTGGCTGGGAATCGCGGATGGAACCGCCAGAAAAGAAAATCGAGTGGCGGACCGACGTGCTGAAAGCCTACGACGAGGCTGTGCGCGAGCGCAAACCGCTCATCGTCGA
>DATNRD010000483.1:0-7800 GCA_036703665.1 Candidatus Obscuribacterales bacterium | reverse complement strand
CAGGCAATGAATGCCGCAAGAACATGGAACCGGTTGGTTCTCCGGCGCAGGGTGGCGCTCAGCACCCAGCGCAGCACCAGGAAGAGCCCGGCGTATTCGCCCACGTGCGCCAGCTCCCGGACAAGGCCGTTATGCGGCCCCAGGTAGCGCGCCGTGTTGTAGCTGGCGAACGTCGCCGAGGAGAACCAGTAGATGATGGCCAGCACGCAGAGTACGAGCAGCCACATCATGGCTGCGCGCAATCTCACGCGTGGCCGCGATGGGCTGCTCTGTCGCTGCATGGTTACATCCTGCTCAGGTGCCTGGTGAAGAACGGACCGAGGTCGAGGTAAGCCAGCCCGACGTCCGACGGATTGGTCACGTCGACCACGGCCAGGTTGAGCGGGCGGAAGCCGCAGTGGACAAGACCTGTGTGGTGCACGGTCTGGCAGCAGCGGGCCCACTGCTCCTCGCCCTGCCCATGCGCTCCGCTGTGAGGACGATAGGTAGACGGCGCGGATTCCGCGGGCACGTACTTGCGCCGCCCCTCTCCCGTTGCCACCGGCGACGGTTTGACGGGCGAGGGGATGGGCAGGCGCACGACCTTGCCAGCCGGGGACGAAGTCCGCGGCGGCGGAGCCGTGCTCTGCCCGGCCGGTGTCGGCTGCGCGCTTTCTGCCTGGCGAGCCAGGAAGAGTCGAGCCGCCTGGCTGAGCGTCATGTTCTTCTCGCTCATGGGAAGCTCCTTTCTCCAATGCGAAAGCACGCTCCGCAATCAAGGAGCTGCTTGAAGCGGGAAAACTTGCCGGTACGGGCGGGGTAAACCCCGCCCGTACACGGGTGTGGTTGCCTGGCACCCTGGCGTGCGGGCGGGACGCCCGCGCCCCCAGGGAGATCCCTTGCGTTACGGCCGCTCGGGATGCGGGCGCATGGCAATGCGCCGCTACCTACGCGAGATCCCTCGCGTTTCGGCCGCTCGGGATGACCGCTTGCCCAGCGGTCACTTCTGGGGCGGGGTGACGTTGATGAAGGGGACGGGGCTGCTGCCCGAGAAGGTGGGGAGCTGGCCGTTCCACTTCTCGACCGCGCGCAGCTGGATCAGGTTCGGGTTCTGAGCCAGCGCGTCGGCCTCGCGCTTGATCGCCTGGGCGCGCGCGACCGACTCCTTCTCGATCTGGTACGCCTGGGCATCGGCGGCCAGCTTCTGCTCGGCGGCCTTGGCCTCGGCGTCGATCACGCGCTTGCGCTTGTCGTTCTCGGCACGCAGGGCGTCCTGCTCCGCCTTCACCTTGTCCTCGATGGCCTTGTTGAAGTCGGGCGAGAACTGGAAGTCGGTGATGGCGACGTTGGCGATGTGCAGCGCGCCCTTGATGCCCTTCTCGTCCAGGGTGTGGTCGATGTAGGCCGTGATCGCCTGAGTGACGAGAGCCTTTACGGCCTCGCGCTTGGTGACGAGCTCCTCGGCGGTGTGCTTGGCGGTGACCGCCTTGAGCGACTCCTCGATGGCCGGCTTGACCACCACCAGGTCGATCTGCTCCAGACCGCCGACGTTCTGCAGCGCCTGCGGCGCCATGGCGCCGTTGATCGAGTGCTGGATGCTGATCTTGGTCGTGACCGGCTGCAGGTCCTTGGAAGCAGCCGAGGCCGTGACCTCGAAGCTCTTGAGCTGGGTGCTCATCTCCTCGACGGTCTGCTTGAACGGCACGACCAGGTGCAGGCCGGGATCGAGCGGCTTGTTGTCCACGGCGCCCCAGTTCATGACGACGCCGACGTGACCCTTCTCGACGGTCACGAACGACTTGAAGCCCGTGATGATGAGGAACAGCAGCGCGAACGCTGCGACGACCGCGCCGGCGATCTTCTTGCCGGTCCAGAACGAGTTCTGTTGGTACATACGTGGGTCCTTTCGCAAAGGGCTTTGAGTAAGAAAGCGTCCGCCCGAGCGCCCTGGGACTCGAACGAACGCACCGGCGACCGGGGCACTGGCGAAAGCGCCCCAACCTGATCACCGGGGTTACGGCAGCAGGAGAATCTTGCGCACCTGGCGCAGGGCGCAAACTAACAGGCGCATTCGCGCACCATTGCGCGGCACACACAGCCCTTCCTGATGGCGCGACCAACCCGGAGCGGCTCGGTGGAGTCGCCTTGCTGTCGGGGTTAGAGGAGAGGCTTGGTTTCTGGTGTGCTAGCGCCTGTCAGACCACTTGGGTTTGAGTAGAGATGACTTAAACCTAGGCCTTGGGCGCGGGCAGTTCAATCAATGTGGAGCTGATCTGAGAGGTTGCGCGAGCCTCTGCTAGAGAAGGCGACTGCTGGCTCCCCGTCTTGTTTTTCGTCATTTGTGATGCTGGTCGTTACAAATCGAGGCGATCCCGAAAAGCAGCGAATTACGGGCGACAAAGCGGCTGTGGGCCGCCCTGTGACATTGAGCGCTGTGCTCATACGTGATTCCCACACTAATAGCATTGCCTGTTAAGTGGCGCAGCTAGCGCCAATGCCGTTCACTTTACGACGGATTCGGTTCGGAACCCTGGGAGCGCAGGCCGGCTCACGCCGGCTTCTCCGTCGCGCAGCGACTCCGCATCCTCTGTAATGCTCCGTCGGCTCGTACCTCGCCTCCTTCGCGGCCCTGCTTCGCAGCGGGCAGGATGCCCGCGCCCCCAGGTCAAGCGAACGGCATTGGCGCTGGCACAGCATCGATAACACTCACTTAAGCGCTCCGTCGTCGCACAAGGCGGCTGCGCCGCCTTGCTCCGTCGCAATGCACGGGCGCAATTCCGTACGCCCCTACCAGACTCCGACAAATGCTCCGCAGGCTCGTAGCCTCCTTCGCATGCGCGGCCGGGCGCCCGTACCACGTTGTGGCAGCTCCTCGCAGCCCTTGCCTTGCTGTGCCCTGTCAGTTCACCATAGAGTGCTGTAGAATCTGAGTGCATGAAAAAGCGCGTGATGTGTGTATTTGGGACGCGCCCGGAGGCGGTCAAGCTGGCCCCGGTCGTTCACGCTCTGAGAGAATCACAGCATCTCGGGCCGATAGTAGTGCTTACCGCCCAGCACCGCGAGATGCTCGATCAGATGCTCAGGTGGTTCGAGATCGAGCCGGATTACGATCTCGACCTGATGCGCCACGGACAGACGCTGGCGGAGCTGACCAGCCGGGTGGTGGTCGGCATCGACAAAATTCTGTCCAAAGTTCATCCCGACATGCTTCTCGTGCAAGGGGACACGGTCACGGTCATGGCTGCTGCCCTGGCGGCGTTTTACCAGAAGGTGCCCGTCGGGCACGTGGAGGCGGGCCTGCGCACCGACGACCGTTACAACCCGTTCCCCGAAGAGATGGCCAGAAGGCAGACGGGACGGCTGGCATCCATTCACTTTTGCCCGACCGCCCTGGCCGTGGAAAACCTCCGGCGCGAGGGGATCACACAGAACGTGCACATGACCGGCAATACGGTCATAGATGCACTGCTCGAGACATCCGAGCGACTGAAGAACACTGCTGTCGACCACTCGCTTTTCGGCAGCGCTGACTTCGACAAGTACAAGGTCTTGCTCGTCACCGCCCACAGGCGGGAGAACTGGGGCGCCACGATGGTGGATATTGCTTACGCCCTGAGAGAAATTGTCGACGAGTTTCCGGAGACGCAAATTCTCTACCCCATTCACAAGAACCCTATCGTCAGGGAGGCAATCGAACCGGTTTTCGACGGGCATCCGCGCCTGGTGCTGGTGGAACCGCTGGATTACGTGCCTTTCGTGTATGCCATGCAGCGGTGCCACTTCATCCTTACCGATTCGGGCGGCATTCAGGAGGAGGCTCCCGCTCTCGGGAAGCCGGTGCTGGTCATGAGAACCACAACGGAGCGCCCTGAGGCTGTCGAGGCGGGAGCGGCGATGCTGGTCGGGGTGGGTCGCGCCGACATCGTCGCGGCAGCTCGGTTGCTGCTTACCGACGAGCAGATCTACGCGCGCATGGCGTGCGCGGTCAACCCGTTCGGGGACGGATGCGCGGCTAAGTACATTGTGCGCGCCATCGAAGAATTTCTATCTGTTAAGGAACTGGCGGAGCCCAGAATATAAGCTAAGGACTCCCACGGGCGGGGCTACCCGTCCATTGTGCCCAAAACAACCAGAACAGGAGATCGGATCAGTGACAAGCACCCTAGCCTCCCAAGAGGTCCTCGCATACGGCGAGTTCCTAACCGACGAACATCACGCCATTCGTGAAGTCGTACGTGACTTCGCCAACCGGGAGATTGCTCCCCGGGCTGCCGAGGTGGACAGGAACGCCCGATTTCCTGAGGAGACCTTCAAGGAGCTGGGCAAACTGGACCTCCTGGGACTGCTGGTTCCCACCGAATATGGTGGCGCGGGGGCCGACTACCGCAGCTATGCGATTGCTGTCGAGGAAATCGGCCGCGCCTGCGGTTCCACGGGGCTGAGCTACGCCGCCCATTGCTCGCTGGGCACTAATCCCATCAACCTCTTCGGCAGCGAGGAGCAAAAGAAAAAGTACCTGCCAAAACTGGCCCGAGGAGAGTATCTCGGATGCTGGGCACTGACCGAGCCGGGGGCCGGGTCGGATGCCGCCAACCAGAGAACCACCGCTGTAAAGGACGGCGACTCCTGGGTGTTGAACGGCACCAAGCAGTTCATCACCAACGCGACTCATGCCGATGTCGCCATCATCATCGCCCGCACTGATCCCAGCAAAGGCAAGAAGGGCATATCGGCGTTCATTGTGGAAAAGGGAACGCCCGGCTTCTATGTCAGCAAGGTTGAGAAGAAGATGGGCATGCGTGGCTCTCCCACTGCCAGCCTGACCATGGAGAACTGCCGCATTCCGGCTGAGAACCTGCTGGGCAAGGAAGGCGAGGGCTACAGGGGCGCGCTGCAGACGCTGGAGGGCGGACGCATCTCCATCGGCGCGCTGGCGCTGGGCATCGCCCAGGCAGCGCTGGATGCCGCCTTCACCTACTCGCGCCAGCGGGAAGCCTTCGGGCAGCCCATCGGCGATTTTCAGCTCATCCAGGCCTACCTCGCCGAGATGTCGACGCTGGTCAGGGCGGCGCGCCTTATGGTCTATCATGCCGCCTGGCTCAAGGATCACGGCAAGCTGTCCTATGAGAACGGGCAGGCCAAGGTCTTCGCCTCAGACATCGCCATGAAAGTGTCCAATCTCTGCATACAGATTCACGGCGGCTATGGTTACATCGAGGACTTCCCCGCCGAGCGTTTCCTGCGTGACGCGAAGCTCTGCGAGATCGGCGAAGGCACATCCGAGATCCAGAAGCTCGTCATAGCGCAGGAGCTCATAAAGCGCGGCGGGCAGGAGTGGTAAAGGCCCGGTTGATGAGACCCTGCCGGCAGCTCATTGAAGAAAACCTACAGGCTTAAGCTCATGGTCGCCGCCAGGCTTCTGGCCGAGGCAACCGTGCTTGTCATCCTGTTATTCCTGCCGCTTGTTCTGTGGCTGCTGGGAAGACTCCAGCCCGTGCCCCAGCTTATCAAGGTGTTGCTCTTTGCCCTTTCCGCCGTGGCGCTCATTGCCCTGCCCTGCTATGGGTTCCTTACCTTTGCGCTGCAGACCGACGAAAGGGGGCTGACCAGCGTGTCTTTGTTTCGCAGGCGGTCTGTCGAGTGGTGGCAGATGCAGTCCCTGCGCTTCCGGGCAAGCGGCTTCTGGCGGCGCTACGTCTTGACCACCGACGAAGGCGAGATTGCCTTTCCAGCCTGGCTGGAGCAGCAGCAGGAACTGGTCGAGCTCATTCGCAGCAAGCTTCCGCACGAAGCCGGTGGTGAAAGCCGCCTGCGCATTTACAGGCAGGATATGATCGGGCTTGGCTATCAGCTTCTGCGCATTGCGCTGGGCGCCACCTTCATTCTTGTTTTCTGGTGCTTCTATGCGCAGGTCGGGACCGCCGGCAGCACCAGCACAGCCGACAAGCTTTTGCTTTTGCTGGTCTGCGTCCTGGCCACGGTGCTGGTGGGCTGGCGCTGCCTGGTGATTGCTTCCATGCCGCGCTGGGTGCAGCTGACCCGGTCGGAGATGATAATCGGCAGTGGCTTTACGGTGCGACACCTGCCCTGGGCCCAGGTGAGGAAGCTGGCACCGACATTTTTTCTTCTGCCGGAAGGCTACATCTTGCGCACGGGGCGCGGCTCGTTCTTGTTGAGTGACAGCCTGGACGGAGCCGACGAGCTCATCGAAGCCATCCGCGAGCGGTTGGCAGGCCAAGCCCCGGGCGGCGCTTGAGGAACACATCTGGCGCCCCGTTTTCCCTAATGGGGCGCGGGCCGGTGGCAGGTCAAACCAGGTTCTTTACGGGATCGAGAATGGTTTCGTCTTGCTCGAACCACTTCGTAATCATTTTGCGGTGCAGTTCGAAGGCAATGTTGTGCGGCAATTCGTCCTTCTTGAAGGCCCGCACCTCGCTGGCGTCGTCGCCCGGGACGAGCTGTCCGTTGGCGGGTTTGGCCAGATAAAAAAGAATGACGACGTTGATGCCGCGCCCGGGCGAGTACGCGCCGAGCAGCCTGTCCACCTCGATGCGCAGGCCCGTCTCCTCGAACACCTCGCGAGCCGCCGATTCCTCGGGGTGCTCGGTCGACTCCATGAAGCCGCCTGGCAGGCACCAGTAATCGACGTACGGCTCGTACTTCCTGCGCACAAGCACCAGCCCCCCGTCCATGGGCACTAGCGTGGCGGTGACCGGCTTGGGGTTGTCCCAGTGCACAAAATCACAAGCCGTGCAGGCCTGGCGCTCCCGGCCGCCGAGCTCAACTATGGTCAGGGCGCCGGCGCAGACCGGGCAGCACTTCAAGTGGTTGGATTGCGCTCTGGGAGAGATCAACTGTTTTCGTGCCTGCTGACTGACTTGTTACTGAGTATTGAACCAGATGTAGCAGGCTTCGGGGATATATCGCTTAGAGATGCCGGCCGGCAGGATTCTAGCGTTGACCGGGGCGGAGAACGACCCAGCCTGTGCGGAAGGTTCTGCCGGGCATCAGACCAGCCTGTACGCGAAGAGAGTGCCGCGGCCGCGGGAAGCACAGTGTTGCGCGATCGATGTGTTGGGGATAAATCCCACATAACTTTTGCCTAAATCTCTTCGGGCTGTTAATATGTCCGGGAAGTTTCCGGAAGACATACATGGTGTCTTGCGTTCCGCATTACCGGACACTTTCCGGAGAGCCTGAAATCAGTGGCATACTCGAGAACAATTCGGACCAGGGTACTTGCCCGAGCTGTCCGACAGGTATCCAGGAGACACAGGATGAACCAGGAATCCCTCGCGCCAGTCAACAACGCGCCAACCACCGCCGAGCACGGCTCTAGCTGCACAACCATACAAAAGCAACCGGCGCCGGTTCACGACGACAAATGCTGCGGCGGAACATGCGAGGTCGCATGGAAGCCGGTCAAGATTCAGAAAGTCGACAACTAGATATCCTGCGGGCGGAGGCTGCCTGTGTGGCTTTATAGCTCGCCGATGTCCTCGTGCCAGACCTGGGGGTTCTTGCGGGCGAACTCCTGCAGCAGTTCGTAGCATTCGTCGAGGTTCAGGTCGACCACTTCAATCCCGGCGTCCTCCATGAGCTTGCGAGCGCTGGGGAACGTGCGGTCCTCCCCTGCTACCACCTTTGGGATGCGGAACTGGATGGCGGTGCCTGCGCACATGGCGCAGGGCATGAGCGTGGAGTAGAGAACCGTGTCCCTGTAACTGCCCACCCTGCCGGCATTGCGCAGGCACTCTATCTCCCCGTGAGCGGTCGGGTCCTGGTTCTGGATGCGGCGGTTGTGCCCCCGGCCGATTATGC
>DATNRD010000482.1:0-3586 GCA_036703665.1 Candidatus Obscuribacterales bacterium | reverse complement strand
CTATCCCGAGTGGTTCCACTTCGGGTTCTGCCTGACGAAGGAGTCCGATGTGCGAGAACTCTACTCGCGCATGCGAGCCGGCAAAGTTTCATTCGCCCGCCATCTCAAGCAGTATGAGGATGGTACCGTCAACTTCTACTGCCTGGATCCAGCAAATCACAGGGTGGAGGTGAGCTGGAATCCAGACGAAGCCAGGCTTTTTCGGGAGCCGCAGCTCTCTCGTGCTGGCGTCGCTGTGCGCTGAGTACGGGCGGGAAGGCTGGACTCGCGCTGACTTGTTCGATCGAGTCAGACAATCCGTCTTGTGTGGTGGACTTGGCTGCGCCCCAAGCCGCGGTAAGGTTAAACGATTTGGGTTGCAAAGCATCGGGTGAGCCGGTAGACTGGCGAGCCGTGCAGGTGCGGGGCGAGTGCCCGGCATCGGGGGCCATCAAAGGGGCGAGGCTGACGATGACATTTCACAGCAAGATCTTCGGTTGGCAGTATGTATGGCGGGACTTTGCCGACGAGATGGGCGGTGAGCTGAGGGAGGATCCCGCAGCACCCAATGCGGACACGACCGAAGTCAGCGTTCAGGTTCCCGGCAAGCCGTGGCGATTGACTTTTTACTCCTCCGTGACACGGGGCAGAAAGCGCAGTAGCGGCACCACGGTGGTGCTTCCTTTCCAGGGGGCCGACCAGTTTGTTTTCAGTGTGTCAAACCAGAAAGGCGGCTTTTCGCTGGGCAAGCTGTTCGGCTTGCAGGACATCGAGATTGGCGATGCGGAATTCGACAGCAAATTCATCGTTCAGGCCAGTCACAAATTCAAAGTCGTCGAGCTTTTTGGAGATCTGACGCTGCGCGATCAGCTTCTTGGGCAGGAAGGAGTCCTCGATCTCAAAATCGTGGATGATCCGAAGTCGTTCTTGCCGGAGTGGCCGGTGCCCCCCGACCACAGAGTTCTGCTCTACACGCAGGATGCAATTGTTGATGACTTCACACGGCTCAAGTCGGTCTATGACCTCATGATCGGCGTACTGGAAAGGATTCGTGCCGTAGGCGCCAACAAACGGCCGGACGAGCTGACCGTTCCTCCGCGAGCCCTGCGCAGCGTGTTCCTCAAATAGCCTGCGCGAGCAGCGAGGGCACCAGAGGCCGTGGGGACTCGCGTCCTGGGCGGTCAGGAGCGCTGTATGAGGATTACACCGCCAAACAGGAGCACGATCCCGATTGCGCGTCCCAGGGTGAGGGGGTGCTGGCTGAAGCCAATCAGACCCCAGTGATCCAGAATGACCGAGCAGAGCACCTGCCCGCCAATGATCGAGGCTATAAGCGCCGTAGCGCCCAGCTTCGGCGCCAGGACCAGTACCATGAACACATAAACGACCCCGACAATGCCCCCGGTCCACACCCACCAGGGCACCTCCCTGACCAGCGCCGGACCGGGAACGGGCAGCCTGGCAATAAGGCAAAAGAGCGCTATGCTGAACAGGCTCACCACCACCGACACGAGGGTCGCATAGTGGGGGCTCTCCAGGCGAAACCTGAGCTGCGCGTTGAGACCTGCCTGCAATGGGACAAGAGTTCCGGCAAGGACAGCCAGAACGCAAAACCAGAAGTGCATAGCCTACTCTCCTGCCGGCACCACGAAGACCGGTAACATCTTACAGTGGTCAACCGATATCGGATAATTGTGCAGCACACAACCTGTGCTGCTCGACGGCCTGCCGATTCACCGCTGCCCGTCCGGGGCACAACTGGTGTGGGTGGGCTCAGGAAGGGCAAGGCGCGCTAGCCATGACCAGATATCGTGAACTCGACGATCGCTCAGGCGAGAGGAACCGGGGGGAACCTGAGGGGGCAGCGTCGCTGACCATCGAGGATGCGTACGATGTACGTGGACCTAAGCCAAGGCGACAGCAGTCGGATGTCCGGGCAACTGCCGATACTTGCAGCAAAACTGAACCAGCCGGGGACCCAGCTCGGAGGCAACCGGACGGCCGACCGGATGCGCGGGATCGGCCGGACCTTGCGACCCGGCAGAACGCTGATTGCATGCGTGTGTCAGAACGGGGGCTGCGGGTTATTCAATACTATGAAGGATTACGGCTGCAACCTTATGCGGACATGGGCGGAAGGCAAGCCATTGGATACGGCCATCACATAAGACCCGGCGAGGATTTTTCCAAGGGGATCAGTCGGGCGAAAGCAGAGAAACTGTTGCTGAAGGACCTGGAGGTGGCCCGCTACCACATCGCAGATAAGGTCAAGGTACCGCTGACACAGGGGCAATACGATGCCCTGGCCAGCTTTGTCTTCAATGTCGGTGCCGGGAACTTTGCCGGCTCGACTCTTTTGAAAAAGCTCAACTCTGGAGATTATGATGGCGCCGCCCGTGAATTCGACAGATGGACCATGGGCGGCCGGCCAGCCAGGACGCTACGGGGGCTGGTTGCCCGGCGACAGGCGGAGAAGGACCTGTTCACCTCCATGTAGTCGGCTGGGCTTGCAGAGCCTGGATTAATCAGCTTGCGGAAAATGTCCTTTCCGGAAATTGAACTTTTTTGCCCTGTCCGTCGTTATATCTACCGAGCGGGTTCCACAACGGAGCAAGTGCGCGGTATGACAGATTCAGGCCCTGGATACACCGAACAAGTTGAAAACCTGACCACAGCGACCCAGTCCGACCAGACTGGTCAAGAACTGTCGCGCTGGCTGTGGGATGGCATGCAGTCGCCGGTAGGCGTGGTCCCGGACGCGTTGACACGCCCGGGCCAGCTGGGGCTGTCCCCTTTGTACCTTGATTTGACCTTTGATGATCTCTACGGGGCCTTTGAAGAGCCCATGTGCCGGTCTGCGGGAGCAAACGAGGACTTTCGGCTGCTTGGCTCTGCCTGGGACAGAGGCGTCACTGCCCTGGATGGGGTCAAGGAAGCGGACACTCGTGGGGGCGCTGCCAGTGAGCGGGCCGAGCTTCTCGAGCTGGCGAAGGCTCATATTGACGATCCGAAAGAGCTGGCCAAGTTCAAGCAGGACATCGAGAAGTTTGAGCAGCGGGCAAGCACACAGGTGCCGCCGCTGCCTGCGGAGGAAGTCGCCAGAACTTACGAGCAAATCGGGCGCCTGCTCGAAGCGAAGGATAGCCCGATAAGCCCTTTGAAAGAGGCAGACCGTGTCAGACTCGCAGAGCAGGTGATGGATCAGGTGGCCGCACCGACGACCATCGATCAGGGCTGGCACAGCACTTGCACCTTGACCGCCATCGAGGCTCGCGCGTACACGCGCACGCCATCGGAAGCCGCGCGCCTGGTGGCTGAAGTCGCGACCACCGGCAAATACACGACCACTGACGGGCAAGTTGTGCAAATACCGCCATTCTCCATTGCCCCTGCAGACTCTGAAGCAAAGGCGCATCCCAGCGAAGATGGCAATCGCAGCCACGCCAGCCAAATCTTTCAAGTCACGGCTGTCAATCTTTACTGGTCGGCGCACGAATATCAATACACCGACGCTGCCGGCAACGTCCGGACGGTGCCGGCCGGCAAGCTCAAATACGAGCAGGTCGAGCCGGACCCAGGCAATCCCGACGACAGCGGCGAGCGGCTC
>DATNRD010000481.1:0-9940 GCA_036703665.1 Candidatus Obscuribacterales bacterium | reverse complement strand
CTGCCGGTCCGCTGCCGCGCACGTGCCTCAAATCCACGCCCATCTCGCGGGCCATGCGGCGCGTTGCCGGTGTCGCCGGGACGGGTCCGCGATGGTGGGGAACTGCGGGGCGCCCCTCAGGCAGCTGCGCCGTCCTGGGCGCGCTTGATGGCACCGCTGCCGGTGCCTTCTCGGGCGCCGCCGCGGCCTTTTTCGCCTCGGCAACCGGCGCCGGTGCTTTTGCTCTGGCGGCCTGCTCGGTGAATGTCACCATGACACTACCTACGGTGACAATGTCGCCTTCCTTCACATGGATTTTTTCTACCACGCCGGCAACCGGAGAGGGAATCTCCACCACGGCCTTGTCCGTCTCCACCTCGAAGATGGGCTGGTCCTCGGCCACGGTATCGCCTTGCGAAACCTTGACAGCAAGAATCTCGGCCTCGTGGATGCCTTCGCCGAGGTCGGGCAACTTGAACTCTACTGACATGCGCTTGCCTCTTTCTGACGTTGGTGATAATGCCGCAGAGATTAGAACTCCAGCGTTTCGAGAGCGGCCGCCACGATTCGGTCCGCGTCGGGCAGGTATGCCTTCTCCTTGGAGAAATAGGGGATGATGGTGTCGTATCCGGTGACCCGCCTGACCGGCGCCTCCAGGTACAGCAGCACATTCTCGTTGATGCGTGCCACCACCTCGGCGCCGATTCCGCACGTGCGCGGGCCCTCGTGAATGACGATCGCCCGCCCTGTCTTGCGCACCGACTCGACGATGGTGGTCGTATCCAGCGGCGCGATGCTGAGCAGGTCGATGACATCGGCCTTTATGCCGTGCTCCTCGTCCAGCACCTCGGCAGCCTCGAGCGTGACCCTCAGGCTGGCCCCGTATGAAATCAGGCTGATGTCGCTTCCTTCCAGCACCACCTGGGCCTGCCCGATCGGCAAGGTTTCGATCTTGTCGGGAACCTCCTCCTTGAAGGCTCGGTACAACGCCTTGGGCTCGTAGTAGACGACCGCGTCGGGGTCTTGAATGGAGGCGTGCAGGAGGGCACGCGCATTGCGAGGCCCCGACGGTATGACGACCTTGAGTCCCGGTGTGTGTGCGTAGATGGCTTCGCGGGCCTCCGAGTGATGTTCCAGCGCGCGGATCCCGCCGCCGTACGGCGCGCGCATCACCATCGGCACGGTCAGGCGCCCGCGCGTGCGGTTGCGCATGCGCGCGGCGTGAGACTCGAGCTGATGATAGGCGTAGTAGTCGAAGCCGGAGAACTGAATCTCGCATACCGGTCGCAGCCCGTACATCGCCATCCCGATGCTGGTGCCGACGATGCCCGACTCGGCCAGCGGCGTATCAATCACCCGTTTCTCTCCGAACTTGGCCAGCAGCCCCTCGGTGATGCGGAACACGCCCTCGTCTTTGCCGACGTCTTCTCCAAGCACGACTACGCGTTCATCGTGCTCCATGGCCTCGTGCAGCGCCTTGTTGATCGCCTTAGCCATATTCATCTCAGCCATGTTCAGCCACCCCTCCGTGCCGTTTCCGCTTGCGCTTTGCCGGCGCTGCCTGACGACTTCTTCTCTTTGTTCAACCAGTCGGCCAGCTCTTCCTTCTGCCTTTGCAGGAATTCCGGTGTCTGGGCGTACATGTAGTCGAACGAGGCCAGCGGGTCGAGCAACTCCTCGCTCTTGGCCAGCTCTTCGAAGCGCTGCACGCCTTCTTTCACCTTCGCGTCAATCTCTTCATCGACCTTCTTGATGTCCGACTCGCTGCAGACGCCTTTCTTGACTAGGTACTTGCGGAAACGAATCAGGCAGTCGCGCTTGAGCCACTGCTCGACCTCTTCCTCGCTCCGGTACTTTTTAGGATCATCAGCCGTGGTGTGCGGCGTGACGCGGTAAGTCAAGCCCTCAATCAAAGAGGGTCCCTGCCCTTTGCGTGCCCTCGCCACCGCTTCGCTGGCGGCTACGTAGACCGCCAGCACGTCGTTGCCGTCTACCCTTACGCCCGGTATGCCGTATGATATGGCTCGCTGCGCCACAGTTTCCGCCTTCATCTGCCGGGAAAGCGGCACGGAGATGGCATACTGATTGTTTTCGCAGACGAAAATGACCGGCGCCGAAAATACCGAGGCGAAGTTCAGGGCCTCATGAAAGTCGCCTTCGGAGGAGGCGCCGTCGCCGAAGTAAGTGACGACTACTTTCTTATCACCCTTGATGTTCATGGCCATGCCGATGCCTGCCGCGTGAAGAAGCTGGCTGGCCACGGGCACGCAGTAGGGCAGGTCGTTGACTCCGTCCGGTATGCGATTGCCCTCCTCGAACCCGCCCCAATAAAGGAGAATGGTCTCGATGGGCCAGCCCCGGTAGAGCATTCCGGCCAGCTCCCGGTAAGCCGGGACGTTCCAGTCGCTGGAGTCGATGGCGTAAATCGAACCCATGCTGATCGCTTCGTGTCCCGATGTTTGCGGGAACGTGCCTATACGCCCCTGACGCTGCAGCTTCAGCATGCGTTCGTCCATCTGCCTGGCCAGCCTCATGTACCAGTACATCTTCTTGAGGTCGTCGGCGCTCAGCTTCGGCTCGAGCTCCTTGTCGACATCGCCGTTTTCGTCGAGCACGGACAGGTATTCGATCTTGTAGGGGAGGTCTATCGGTTTTCTGGGCATGGCATGACCTACCGGGTTACGTCGAGCCTGACGTCAGGCCCTCTGGGGACGATGGCAGACTTGCCGCAGCGGCCCGGGCTTTGGCAGAAAACTGCTACAATCGGGCTGCTTGACGATCGTGTCAGACCGGACACAGTATGTCATACGAGTGGCTCACGGGCCAATTATTTGGCTCTAGAGATCGGCTGGAAACCCAGTTTCAGAGCGGAAACCTGAATGAATCATAAAAGCGCTTCTGACATCCAGCCACCGCCGGCAAAGTCTAACGCCGCGCGCGGCAACAAGCCTGCCTGGCTGAAGGTGAGCCTTCCGACCGGCGAGCCGTACACTCGCATGAAGGAGCTCATCTCTACTTACAACCTGCACACTGTTTGCGAATCGGCTGCCTGCCCGAACCGCGGCGAGTGCTGGTCGCGCTCTACAGCGACGCTCATGATCCTGGGCAACATCTGCACGCGAAGCTGCGGCTTTTGCAACGTCATCACCGGGCGTCCGACTGAGCTTGATCTAGACGAGCCGCGCCGGGTGGCGGACGCCGTAGAGCGGATGAATCTCAGGCATGTCGTGATAACCTCCGTCAACCGGGATGAGCTCAAGGACGGGGGAGCATCAGTCTGGGCCGAAACGATCGAGCGTGTGCGCCAGCGTTGTCCCGAAACGAGGATCGAGGTGCTCATTCCGGATTTTTGCGGGAGGTGGGATGCGCTGCAAGTGGTAATCGATGCCCGCCCGGATGTGCTCAACCACAATATCGAAACCGTCCCGCGGCTCTACAGGCTGGTGAGACCGCAGGGCAATTTCGGCAGATCGCTTGCGCTTCTGCGCATCGGCAAGGACGCCGGTCTGCTCACGAAGTCGGGGCTCATGGTGGGTCTGGGCGAGGCTGACGAAGAGGTGCTGGATGTCCTCCGGCAGCTGCGGGCGACAGGCTGCGACCTGGTGACCATTGGACAGTACATGCAGCCGACCCCGGACCATCTGCCGGTTGCTCGCTGGGTCCAGCCGGAGGTATTTGCTTGGCTGCGCCGGGCGGGCATGGACATGGGATTCGCCAACGTATTCTCCGGGCCGCTCGTGCGCAGCAGTTATCACGCGGAAGAGCAAGTGCTCGGCATCGAAGGTTAAGCAGCCGTCCGGCGATGAAGAGGGCGGAAAGACGCCCCCTCCCGAGTATCCGGACTGGTGCGCGTGCATGCTAGACCGGCTCTGGAACAGTGACACTATCTGCAGTGCCCAGCTCGTCGCCCAGGTAGCACGCCAGTCCTCCCTCCAGCAGGTTCTTGATCTCGTCCAGGAAGCGCGCAGCCGGCGCTCCGTCAATCAAGCGATGATCGAAATTGTAAGTGAGCGTCATGACGGGCCGCACCTCGATAGCACCGTCTCTTACTACCACCCTCTCCTCCACGGCGCCTACTCCGAAGATGGAGGTGCAGACGCTGGGCGGCACCAACGCCTTGATCCCGTATTTGCCGAGCGAGCTGAGCCCGAAGGTAGCGCCCAGGTAACGAAGCCGGATTGAGGGAATGCGCGTACCCAGCCAGAGAATTAGCTTCCGGAACGGCCATGGCATGCCCGCGAACCGGTGTTCGATCGCCAGCTGCGGGACCTTATCGAGGTCGTCCTCGGCGTAGGCTTTCAGCTCTGCGGCGATGTCCTTTAGCGGCTTGCTGTCCGGTTGGCGGATAGTGCCCAGGAACACTGCCGGGCCGCAATCGACCTGTCGCTCGACGGTAAAGCCGGCAACTATTTCGTTGAAGGTGACCACAGCCCCCCAGGGCAGCCTGGCCGACCTGGTGGCGGGGTGGTGTTGCTGGGCGATGGCGATGGCCTTGAGAAGGATGGCGGTGGCGGTCACCCGGTGTCCTGCTCTGGCCAGCCTGGTACGGAGGCTCTCGACCCAGGTCATGTCCACGTCGCAGATGAGGTACGTGGGGATTGAGGCTCGCCCCATCTCGATTAAGTCCAGAATATTCCAGCGGCCGCGCGGCTGCCATGACAGAAGGAACGGTTTCTTCTTGCCTTCGCTCAATGGGGATACCTCAAGATGTGTGGAACGCAGGGCTCAGGGTTTGAGACCGCCTCAAATTCCAGCCAGGCCGACCTGCGCGCGCTTGCCAACAGGTTATCATGTTGCTCGAAGTTTGTGCGGTTAATATGTCAAGACTTAACCTTGGCATTGTCTGTTCCCGTCCGGATGGAGCCGGGGTTGCCCGCTGTGCTGCGTTAATATCGTTGGGTGGTGGTGTGACGAAGGTGTGAAGTCATTAATCAAGAAGATTAAGCCGGCTCTGGCTCGAGACAGCTGGTTAGTCGCGCTGGATAGAGACGGAACGCTGGTGCCCATTGTCGAGGACCCGGCCGAGGCGCGTGTGCCTGACAGCGTCAGGCACACGGTAATGGATCTCGCGGCTGAGCCCGGTGTCTGGGTCGCGGTAGTGAGCGCCCGCGGCCTGCCGGGACTGATGGCTGACTTCGACCCGTCCAGAATCATCCTGGCCGGCAGCTATGGACTGGAAATCTCGTTTCCTGACGGTGCGAGGTTTGTTCATCCGGTGGCATCGAAGGCGGTGCCGTATCTCAAGGCTGTGAAGCAAGAAATCCAGCGCCTGCTTCCTGCGGAAACAGGCGTGATTCTCGAGGACCACGGCGTGTCCCTGTGCCTGCATTGGCACCGCGTCCCGCCTGGCAAGCGGCCTCTTGTTCACGATGTCGCCTCGCGGTTGCAGCAGGCATTTCCTGAGGTCTGGTTCAAAAGCATGCCGACGAGCTACGAGGTGCAGCCGCCCGTTAAGTGGGACAAGGCGCAGGCGCTGAGTGAAATCGAAGCCCGGCTCGGGATGGACTCCACGAACACGGCGTATGTCTATGCAGGGGATTCCGAGTCCGACGAGGTGGTGTTTCAGTGGGTCAATGGGCGCGGTGGGGTGAGCATACGGGTCGGTGCGCCTGCCAGCAGCGACGCCTTCATCCGGTTGCCTGCACCAGCGGATCTGGAGGTACTTGTGCGAGATCTTCTAGCTCTGCGGCTTTCCCGATAGTTCTGCAATCACACGACTGATGCCCGCCACGACTCGAGCAGTGCGTTGGTAATCTACTTTGTCGGCGGTGTCCTCACGCGTGTGATAGTAGGGATACCTGAATGGAGCGGTGTCGGTAATCATTAATGCCGGGTAGCCGAACTTCCAGAAGCAGGCATGGTCGGACCAGTCAATGCCGGAGATCCATGACGGTGCGGCGATCCCTTCTGAGGGGAATTGCGTGTGACGGCGGAATGATGCGATGGAACGAAAGAGGAGATCTTTGGATGCGGGATTGGCTACGAATCCGATGAAGTTTGCGGTATCCGGATAGAACAGCGAAAATGGTGCGGGATATTCCTGGCTTCCTTTCCTATCCGAGTAGTAACCGATGGTCTCGATAGAGAACATCGCCACCACCTTCTCCCCACTTTCCCGGCAGCGCCTGGCGTAATGCCAGCTGCCCATGTTCTCGCTGCCGAAGTTCGGCGGCTCTTCATTCGTGAAAAAAACAAACCGAATCGTACGTTCCGGACGCTTCTTCCTGAATAAGCGCGCTAGCTCCAGCACGGCTGCGACGCCACTGCCATTATCGTTTGCTCCGGGGGAGCCGAAAACGGAGTCGTAGTGCGCTCCAACTATTAGTATCTCGTCCCGCTTGCTTTGCCCGGACAACTCGGCTTCTATGTTCTTGACCTTTCTGCCGCCGGATTGGATTTCCTGGATTGCCGGCCTGTACCCGAGCGATTTCAAACTATGCACCAGATATGATGCCGCCGATTCCAGCGCGTCCGGCCTGAACACATTCCGTTCGCCCAACTCGTCTGCAAGCTTATGCACATGCTTGCGCAGTCCCTCTTGCAATTCCACCTCCTCCGGGGTCAAGGGAGGAAGTGCCCCGGCATAGGACCGTCCGGGCATGTTGGTCGTGCATCCGAGAAGCGAAAGTATCGACACGACGCAAATCAATGAGACGAGGAGAAGCGTAAGGACTGTGCGATGCGTTTTCATCAAACTCCTATATTCTATCGCCGTCCCTTTCACCTATGTAAGGTTTCGGTCACGACAGGTCACCCGGCTCGAAACTGTCATCCTGAGCGCGCAGCGCGAAGGATCTCGTGTCGGCACAAGGAGATGGTTCCTTCGGTCGCAGTGCTCCCTCAGGACCGCTCTCGCTCCGCTCGAGCTCCATCGTAAGAGGATGACAGTTTCCGGGTTCCATTAGCTGTGCTGGCCGAAACGTTACTCACCTATAGTCCAGAGCCCTGCTTTCAAAGGTCGCTGGTCAGGCTTCGTCCCGGCGTTGATATGGTTCGGTCACTCTTGTTGCCCCGGTCACACACTTGAGAAAGACGCACCCGCTGCGGTGGCCGATCGGCGGCCGTGCCACATGCGCCTTCACGACCACGGGCAGGGCTACGAGCCGGTGCGCAGGCATTGAAACAACTCCGTACAGGGTGTGAAACACGGGTGAAACAGTGTCGCCGTAATCTTGCCGGCATAAGACGGGCGCACCAACGGGCGCTAAGGGACTGCACTGAATGCGGGAGACATTAAGCATGTACGAAGAAGTATCGTTTACTGATAAGTCATCGGGAGCGCTCGATTGCAACTCGATTTCTCCTGAAGAAATAAGAGAGAACGTCGCCAGGAAGCTCTATGAAGACTCTAATTGGGGTCGGCTCGGCACCGGCGGAGCGCCAACGCGCGACACGGACCGAGGCGCAAAGGCAGCAGGCGAGAATGGTTGCGCCGGTAACAAGACAGCGGCAGCGGCCAAAGTCGACCGCACTGCCGTCGATCTGTCGGTCGAGCTGCTGCACGCAGCCATGGACCAGTTCGGCACCAACGAGGACGCCATTTACGCGGCACTCGAAGGCAGGAGCCAGGCTGAACGCGAGTCCATCGCCCGCGTCTACGAGGAAAAGTACGGCAGCAAGCTGGAGGATGACATCAAGAGCGAGATGTCGGGCGAAGAGTTGGAACGGGCGCTGGCAGCTCTCAACGGGAAAAATGGCATTGTCAGCAAGTCATTGGACAGGTCGTGCTCGAGTGCCCAGGACGAAGCGGCAATCGACGAGAAGCTGCCTCACCTGAGGCTGGGCAAGGCCGGTCAGGGAGATTCTGCAAGACAAGCAGGCACGGGCTTGTCGGAGGCTGCGAGCGATTCGGCAAGCACCAGGAAGCTACCTCATATGGTGGCGGGCGGTGGAGCTGATGATGAGCCGGCTAAACAAGCCGGCAAGGATTCCTCCGCTTCGGCTGGCGCGTACACCGTTGAAGACAAGCTTCGCAACATGTCCTCTGGTACGGTCGGTCATGTTTGGACTGCCAGACAAGCTGATGGACACATCTCAGGTCCTCCCGACCACGACGCCACAAAAGAGAAGCTGAGCCGTGTTGTAACTGGAGAGTTGGGGCGAGAAGCTGAGGCCTGCCCGGCAAACGAGTCCAGGTACGAAAAGGCTCTGGCTGATCACGCTGCCAGACAGAGAGTTGCAGAGCAGCTCAGAAAGAATATGCACGCAGGGTCGTTCGGGAGCTATGAGTGTCGCCAGGCGGTCATCAACAGCTTCCGGAGCATGGACGGGCGAACCACGGAGCTGGACATGCTCGTAAAGATCAACCGCTGGCTGGCAGCCGATGGCGCGGAATACAGAGTCCGCTTCGGTCATAGCCAGATCAAGGACGCCGGCGCCTGCCGGCTCGAGATCGTCGATCCCTATGGGCACGTGACGGATCGCCTCGACTTTGTCGTTCCCCCGCCGGCGACGCCGGTCGACAATGTCAGACCGCTCTATAACCCGAGGCCGGACTACAACTCCATCCGCCGAGGGCCGAGGTGGTAAGGGTTTCCCTCGCCTGGTGGCGACGGAGTCTCATCCCTTAGACGATTGCCGTCAATCGAGTCGCTGCCGACCACCCGGGGCCATGAGGACAGCCAGGCTCCGGGTGGTTTTGCCTGGAAACCGCCAGGTGTGCCTCAATGGCTGCGGCGAGCCAGCCCGGATTACGCCGGGCGGGCTCAGGTCGATGTTGAGCGTTGCCGGGGAATCTTGAACCAGAACATGCTCCCTTCCCCCTGGCGGCTGTCGACCCCGATCGAGCCGTGATGGCACTCGACGATCGCTCTGGCAATAGCCAGTCCCAGCCCGCTGCTCTCTCGGCTGCTGTGCTCGACCTGCTTGAATCTCTCGAAGATGGCTGGCCGGTGAGAGTCGGGTATGCCAGGGCCCCGGTCTGTTACCTTGACCTCTGCACAGTCCTCGTTCAATTGGGCGGAAACGGTTATCTTCTGTCCCTGCGGCGAAAACTTGATCGCATTCGAGAGCAGGTTCACCATTACCTGCACCAGGCGCTGGTAGTCCGCCTGAATATCGATATCCCCGACCGACACGTCCCACTCGATGCGTTTCTGCTCCGCCAGCTGCCGGACGGAATCGATCGATTCCTCGACGATTGCAGCCAGCGGAACTTCTTCCAGCCGCAGTGTCAGATTCCCGGATTCCATGCGCTCGATATCGAGAAGATCGTTGATTAGCGATATCAGCCTGTTGACGTTATGCTCGGCTGCACGCACGCGGCTTTGCCCGGTGTCATCCAGCGTGCCGTAATTTCCTTGCTGCAGCAATGACAGGGTGGCCCGAACAGCGGTCAGCGGCGCTCTTAAATCGTGGCTGATCATAGCTACGAACTCCTGCTTGAGCTGCTCGATTTCTTCCCGCTTCTTTCTGGCTTCCGCCAGCGTGTCAGCAACCTGATGGAACACGACATCGAGCTCGGCAATCTCGTCTGAGCCGCCCAGCAATGGATTCAGCGGTTCCTCCCGAGCCAGCCGCAGGCTGTTGTCGCTCAAAGTCCTCAGTCGCGTAGTGATTCCCTTGCTGAAGAATGCAGCCAGCGCCAGGGCTACCACGACATTACAAGCCAGTCCGGCAATCAGCGCCTTTTGCAGTACCTGCCGGGACCTCTCTTGTGCTGACGGGCCCGAGAGCTCGACCTTCTTGTACTCGTTTGCGATTTCATCGATGCGCGTCTTTGCTCTGTCGGCAGCCCGATAGAGCCTGGGAACGTATTTCAATCGCTGCAGTCTGTTGGAGCGTCCCCCGAACGCGTACTTGGTTTTCTCGAGGAGCTCCAGGGCTAGGAGCTTGTGACATAAATCCGAGAAGCGCATAGTCGGGGGACATGCGGCGCATATAGCCGACCATCTGCGCCAGTAGACAAAGGTCCGGCTGAGGGTGGGTGGCAGTGTATTTTGGCGTCTATTAAGACTGTCAG
>DATNRD010000480.1:0-2066 GCA_036703665.1 Candidatus Obscuribacterales bacterium | reverse complement strand
TCTCTACGTTGCCAGCAAGCTCATGGACAGGGGCCTGTACGCGGAAGCCGAAAAGCAATACTGCGACGTGCTCAGTCTCGATCCCAACAACGTCGATACGCTCGTAGGCCTCGGCTGGGCGAGGACCCGCCTGTTCAAATTGGGTTCGGCACGGCAGCAATTCGAGAAGGCGCTGGGGCTGGACCCGAACAACGCCCACGCGCATGCTGGTCTCGGTACGGTCGCCATCACCCTCTACCAATACTCCAAAGACCCGGCTGTGAAGAACCAGCCGCAACTGCTCGATCAATGCGAAAAGCACTCCAGGCTGGCAATAAAGTCCGACCCGCACCTGGCGGAAGCCCATTTCAATCTCGGACAGGTTTACAAACATCGTGGAGCCATCGCCCAGTCCGTGGAGGCACTGAAGAAGGCACTTCATGGTAATCCCTCTGACGTGCAGGTTCTGTGCGATCTCGGCATGCTCGAGCTGGAGCAAGGCCTGCTTGGGCAAGCCGCCGATAGATTCGAAAAGGCAGCCGGTCTGCGCCCCGACAGCGCCACAGCCCACTACGGTCTGGCCAAGGTGCTCCTGCGGCAGGAGCGGCTGGCGGAAGCCGTCACCGAACTGCAGACCTCGGTCAATCTCTATCCTCAGAGCTGGCAAGTCCGTCAGGACCTCGCCGATGCCTGCCTGCGCCAGGGACGTTTCGACCTTGCCGTCAGGGAATACCAGGAGATTCTGTCGCTCAGGCAAGCCGACGTGCAAGCCTACCTCCGGATAGCCGACGTCGCCAACATGGCGGGCGACGCGTCGGTGCGACGCTGGTCGCTCGAGGCTCTATACCAGGGGCTTAAGCAGTTTCCGGAAAGCGTTCCCCTGCGAATTGCCGCCGCCGAGCAGCACATTGCCCTGCAGCAGATTGATGCGGCACTGGCGGAATACTGGACCGCCCTCAAGCAGGACAACAGCAACCCCAGGGTCATAAGGGGTATCACCAGATGCCACTACCTGGCTTGCCTGGGAAAAGGGGTGCTCGATGTTCCCTCGGCCAATTTCGAGAAGGCAGCGGATGCCGTCGAGCAAGCATGGAACGACAACCCGCAAGACAAGCTTCTCCAGATCTCCCGAGCAGAGATGCAGTCCCTGGCCGGACAGGCCCCAGATGTCGGCTCGCTCCGCAATGGTCTGCAGAGTGCCGAAGAGCGCGTGGCCTATGTCGAAGCGCTGCTTGCTCAGTGCAAGTACGCTGACGCCCAGAAGGAAGTTGACACTTTTCTCTGCAATGACGCGTCCCCGGAATCGACTTTGTGGACCGGTGACCAACTCTTCTTCAGCCGCCACCTGACCGGAGCAGAAAGCGCTTACCAGAAAGCAGCCATGTCGTCACCATTCAAGAGCAGAGCCACAGAGAGCCTGAAGCAAGTACGCGCTGAGCGTGAAGCCGCTCGCGTGGCGCGCGCCGCCGCTGCCAGGCTGAGCAAAGATAAGAAGCATGTCCAGGCGATCGACAACTACCGAAGAGCCATTTACCAGGACCCCTCAGTGCCCGAAGCCCACCTTGAGCTTGCTCGCCTTGCCGAAAAAATCAAGCCGGCTTCTCGCGCCAGCCTCACCGAGTCGTCCCTGCACTATCGCGCCTACATGGCACTCAATGCCGGAATCAGCCCCAGGGAGCGCGAATCAATTCAAAAGCGCTCCGAAGACCTGGATCGCCGCTCAGCAAAGTTAGGGCAGGGTCTCCCTCGCGCACCATGGATAGTAGCACTGGCCGACTAGGAGCCTGTCGGAAAAGGGTCCGGTCCAGGTCGTTTGCTTCTGACTCCACGGTGGATTTAGCTGCCTGACGCTCGGCGGCATTGCATATGCCGCCGTGACACCTCCTCGGCGGCAGCTAAAGCTGCTCGCCTGCGGAGGCGGTTCAACAATAAGGTGAATTCTCAGGATCAGGCAGGTATTGATACCGTTGGCGGTGCAAGGCCAGACTGTTGTCGCTGGTGTCGGTGAATCTTCACAAGGTTATGGGCAGCGCACACGAGCGCCCACTCACAACGCACGTTATCCAAGCCCCTCCACGAAAACTGAT
>DATNRD010000479.1:0-2920 GCA_036703665.1 Candidatus Obscuribacterales bacterium | reverse complement strand
GATCGGGATCATCGCCCGCTCGCTCATACCGTCGCCGAGTTCGAAACGCTGATTGCAACCGCCGCGGGCAAGAGAGGAAAGATTCTCGTGCCGACGTTTGCCGTCGGCAGAGCCCAGCAGATTCTCTACCATCTGGCGGAGATGTTTCGAGAGGGGCGTGTGAAGCCGTTTCCGGTATACCTGGACAGCCCAATGGCGATTGCCGCGACCAGACTCTATGAGAAGCACCACGAACTGATGGACGAGGAGGCTATGGCGCTGCACAGCTCCGGGCAGCTCAGACGTGACCTGGCTACCGTCAAAACATGCGAGACCGCCGATGAATCGCGTGCGCTGAATACGATAGAAGGTCCATGCCTGATTCTTGCCGGTGCCGGCATGTGCAATGCCGGCCGGATACTGCACCACCTCAAGCACAATCTCTGGATGCCGAGCACGGCGGTCATCATTGTCGGCTATCAGGCGCGAGGGTCGCTGGGGCGACTGTTGCTGGAAGGAGCGCCGAAGGTGAAAATCTTCGGCGAGACCGTTGTGGTGCGCGCCACGGTTCGCGGGCTGGGAGGCTTCAGCGCTCATGCCGGGCAGTCCGATTTGCTGCGATGGCTGGAGCCGATGACGCGCCGCCGCCCGCGCGTCATCATCACGCACGGTGAAGATCATCCCCGGGCCGAGCTTTCGTACAAGATCAAACAACGGTACGGCATCGCGGCGGAAATACCGAAGATGGGCGAAGTCATCGGCATCTAACCGGCGTTCCATCGAAGACCCGCCCGCCGCCGGGCGCACCCCTGCCGGAGCCGGTCGACAAATGCCTGCCGTTCCACGGTAGGCGCGGCCGGAAAGCCGCCCGTGCCGTCGAAGATCCGCGATGGGCGTAGCAAGCGAAAGATTAATCGGGCTGTTATGATGTGCCCTTAAGTTGTCTCGGGCAACCGTCCTTCCTATCCCACGACAGAGGTATTCTTGCCGTGCTCTACCGCGCTGTCTTTTCGTTTGTTTTGGCCGTCCTGCTTGGGAGTTTACTTCCGTCATCCGCGCCAGCCGAGCATCTCGGTCCAGCCGCTGCTATAGGCAATGACCAGCTCCGGAAGAAGATAAAGCGGTTCCAGGTGGTTGCCCCCGGTATATTGCGCGGCGGGCAGCCGGACGACGAGGCGCTCGAGCTGCTCAAGGCGTCCGGGGTGCGGACCGTGATCAATCTCAGAGACCAGGAGGGCAAGGTCGAGGACGAGGAGCGCGAGGCCAGGTCTTTAGGGCTTGGCTTCGTGAACATACCGCTGAGCCCGCACAGGAGTATTCCGCCGGCTGCGGTGCGCAAGTTCATGAGCGTCGTTACCGATCCCCGCATGCAGCCAGTATTCGTTCACTGCAAGGCCGGCAAGGACAGGACCGGTGCCATGATCGCCATCTTCAGAATGGCGCGTCAGGGCTGGACCGTTTCGCGGGCGTACGAGGAGATGCTCTCCATCGGCTTTGATGAGGGATACAAAAATCTCCAGTCGTCGGTGTTTGCCTATGCGGGGCGGCTCGGCCGTTCGGCGCCGTATCCTGTGGCTGTTGACTGAGCGGTGATGCTCTGGACGGGGATAAACCTCGCGCGTAGGTTATCACCTCTCGATCCGGGGCGCAGCATGCTGGTGCCCCGCAGGTTAGAACTGCTGAGCTTGACCGACTTGCTGCCCCGAGGGGCGCCCGCCTTTGCCGCGGCTGGGGACAGCGCCCGCCGCCACGGCAGTGACGGCAAGGCATCACTGCCAACACCCCTCCCCTGTTAACGTGGCGGCCGTCCAGGCGATTGAACTGCCGGCTGGCTGGGTAAGGTACGCATGATTCCATGAGCGGGTTGCAATTCGAGGGGTCATCCATGTCCAGGCGAGCCGGTGCTCTCGTTGTGGTTGCCATTGCAGCCGTTGTGGCAAGCATGCCACCGGTGACCGCCGGTGCCGGCCCGGGCCGGCATCGCCTGCTAGCGATGAGCAATGAGGTCCGCAGCATGTGCGATCATGCCCAGCGGCTCATACACTCACGGCGCTATCCGGAGGCATTCGACATCCTCAACCGGGCCCTGGCCATAGAGCCTGATTGCGCCGAAGCTCACGGTTTCATGGGCCTGGCGCTGCAGAACAGCGGCAATCCCCAGCAGGCCATACAGGCGTATCAGCGTGCCCTTAAGCTCAATCCGTCCATGACCTTCATGTACCTGAACATCGGCAATTGCTACCTCAATCTGGGGCAGGCGGATGCTGCCAGACCATATCTGGAACACTACCGCCAGCTCAGCGCTCGTGCTCCCGGTGCTGCCCAGGCTGAGAGCTTGCTCAGGCGCGCCCAGGAAGCGCACGACCAGCAGGCTTTTCGGCAGATGGTCGAACAGGCGGAACTGGCGCTCGAGGAGCGCAGGTTTGCCGATGCTCGGCGGCGTTTCGAGCAGGTGGTGGCTGTAAGGCCGGACTTCGCACATGGGCATTTCCAGCTCGGTTATGCCTGGAACCAGCTGGGGGACAACCAGAAAGCCATTCAAGAGTTTCAGACCGCCCTGCAATTGGATCCAAAAATGAAGGCGGCGGTGTTAAACATCGCCTCCTCTTACCAGAGCCTTGGCGATACCGCCTCCGCCATCGCCTGGTTCGAGCGCTATCTCAGCATGAACCCACCTGCTGCCGACGCGGATATGGTCAAGAAGTCGATTGCCTTGCTACGGAAGGCAGGACCACAGATGGGCAGTCCGGATCTTCCTGATTATCTGGACGATTCGACGCTTGAGGGACGCTTTCTTCGCTGGCCGCGTGAGAAGCTGCCGCTGCGGGTATTTATAGACAGCGGCGCCTCCGTTCAGGGTTACCGGGATTCCTTGCGGCGAGTCTTTGAAGAGGCGCTGGCTGCCTGGCAGAAGGGTTGCGGTTACAGGCTCTCCTTTGTG
>DATNRD010000478.1:0-9037 GCA_036703665.1 Candidatus Obscuribacterales bacterium | reverse complement strand
CCGCCTCACCGTCATTCTGAGCGAAGCGAAGAAGCTCGGCCGTAAAACGTGAAACTCCGGCTTTTCGGGCCGAGATTCCTCGGTCGCAGAGCCTGCCCTGAGCGGATGCTGCTTTTGCGAAGCCGCGAGCGCTTGAGCATGCGAAGGGCTCCCTCGGAATGACAGAAAAACCAGACAACGGTCCCTCCCATAGACCCCGAAGATGAGATCGGCAGCAGCATCGGGCTGGCGGGTGTTATGGGCTGCTTACAGTCAGCCGGCTCCATGATGCGAGCGAGTCGTCCCCGGCCAGGCGCCACCCGATGAGGCGCGCCAATTCCATGGCCCTCGCCTCGTTGCCCTGCGAGTAGTCACAGACGTGGATGTCGACCGTCGCGGCCTTGTGCTCCGGCCACAAGTGCACGGCGACATGGGACTCTTCCAGAACGACCACAGCAGAGACACCGTGTGGTTGGAATCGCGCCGTCACTTCGGCAACGGCTGTAAGTCGCGCCTCTGCAATGGCTTCCTTCAGCAGCGACAACAGGTCCTGGCAGGAGTCATTCTCACGCCCGTTGATCGTGGTCAGGATTGCGGAGAAATGATGCGAAGTCAGCTTCGTTGGTGTGTCCATGACCATTTGTGCGTTCGTCGGTGTGTGATCCTTCATTGCTTCGACCTTCCTCGGTTGGAGAGCGCGGTCATGTCGACCAGATGCTGGACCTGTCCTTCACTCGCCAGATGAAGCCATCCAGAACGTAGTGTGTGGACTGCGGCAGCGCCAGCAACGGAACGAGCACAGCCAGTACGGCTGAATCGGAAATAGCCGGCAGGTGCGCAAACGGCACAAAGAAACTCAAGTGCTCCCGCCAGATAAATCCGTCCCATAGCCCTTCTTCCAGATAGGCAAGAAGGACGATGAAGGCGAGAAATGCAGGGACGCACGACAGGGCTAGCCTGGAGGCGGCTGTGACGCTGAACAGCCGCGTTCCCAAACCGGCGGCGGCGGTCGCGTTTCCGGCCTCCAGCATTGCCTTGCTGGTGCCGCCGGTCGCGTTTCCGATCGGTTTGTGATGGTACAGCCAGATCAGTGCCATGTACGGAATGCCGTGAGTGAGCACGTTGGTCATGGTGAAGGCGATGTCGGAGTTCAAAGCGACTATGCCGACCCACCAGCTCAGGGCTGTGCCCACCAGAATCAAGTTCTTGGGGATGTTCACAAAACCGGTCCATTTGCCGACCACGACTTCTTTGGCGACATAGAGGGTCGACACCGCTACATAGATGCCGAGGGCGACCCGCGCAAGGACCAGCGGGACTGCTTCCACGAAATCCCCCTCTATGAACCAGTTGAAGTTGCGAGGCAGATGCGTGTGCCAGAAAAGAAGCGGATACAAGGTGGCAGTGTAGACGGCCAGGTTGTCGAGCCACTTGAACTTCTGGAAGGCCGGCGGATCCTTCCGCGAGTACAGAGCCATGAAACCGTACTGCTGCCTTATGAAGTGGAAAACGGCCAGATAGGCAAGGACGCGCCAGAAGATCTGTCCGTCCAACGAGTAGAGCAGGCAACCGATTCCCCAGCAGGCAGCCGGTATTGCGAGCAAAAGGGCTCTGTTCTTGCGGAATGCTTCCGGTTCCAGGTAAGTGCGAAAGAGTGTGGCATACACGTGAGCTACATCGACGCACAGAACGAAGCAGACGAAGGCCCACAAAGGCAGGTTCGGGGCGTTTTCCAGCCATGGCCTGAGAGCCAGAGCAACGAACGAGGCGAGAAAGGCCGGGGAGAGTATAAACAGGCAGTCCCAGCGTGTCGACGAGAGCCAGGGTTGAAGCAATGGCTTGGTGCGCGCCAGGCTGACAGTAGATTCGATCATGCCGCCCCCAGTGCCGCCAGTGCCCTTTTAGCAGCCTCCACGCCCTGGTACTGGGCTTCCTCGAAGTTGGAGATACCGCTCATATCAGAGTGGGCAAAAAACACATTGCCGTAATCTGCCTTCATGCGCCTGCGGGTATCGCCCCAGATGAACCCAACGGATGGGCGAATCATTCCGTGCCCCCACGGCCACAGGTCGATTGACAGAATCTCTTCGGCGATGCCCGGATGCATCCGCTTTAGATCGTCGACGATCGTCTTAGACCACTCATCGGCCGAGGTGGAAAGGAGGCGCTTGCGAGCTGCGGCTGGATTCTCGCCGGACAGCGGGTAGTAGTAGGTAATGACCGTAGGGCCCTGCCTGGCTGAGATTGTCTGGTGAGTAGCCACTACGTAACCCAGCGATCGGCTGCGAAAGTCGACGTTGTCCCAGGACAGGGGCGCCCCACGAGCATCGGGGATTCGGTTCAAGCTGATGTTCGCCACCAGCCATGGTGCATACACGAGTTCGTGATGACCAGTCATCTCATAGCCATCGACGATGTGCGTTGCCAGAAACCGGGGAGCCGAGAAGATCACGCAAGCGGATTTCGCCGCCAGGCACCGGCCGGTGCTCGACTCCACGTACGTTGTGATGTAGCGCCGGTCTCGCGCCGCGATTGCTGTAACCAGGGCCCCGCTCTTTATGTGTCCGTCCAGCTGCTGCTTCAGTTTGTCGACAAGGAAACCATTGCCTTCCGGCCACGTAACCACGGAGTTTTGCTCGGCATTGGCAGCCACACCGCGGCGCCCGGCGAAATAATGAATGCCCGCCCAGGCGGAAACGTCCTCGATAGCAGAGCCGTAATCGTCTCGGCAGCAGTAATTGACGTACCACAAAAGGGGTTCCGTGCGAAAACCGTTTTGATTGAGCCACTGCGCCATCGATATTCGATCCAGAGCGATCAGATCCTCGTCCTTCGAGCTGAGCTCGATCGGGATGGCAAACGCAGGCCGGCCGTCACTTCCGGTTGCACTTCGCAGTTTCTGGATGAGCGTGAAGAACCGGTCCAGCTCCTCTTTCTCCTCTGGCTGCAATCCCCTGTGTGGCACCAGCCCCTCCTGGAAGGAACCGTCCTTGAACAAGCGCTCCTGCGGTTCGTGACAGAGATAGAGGTCGTTGTAAATTGGATTCCCGGCTGCATCGTAGCCTTCTATGACGCCCAGCTCCTCGAACAATGCCAGAACGTATTCCGACTCTTTGTTGGCAACAGGCACATAGTGCGCTCCCCACGGATAAGCGCTGAACCGATTCTTGCCCGCCGAAGAATTCCCTCCCACCTGCTGTTCCAACTCGAGAAGGACGAAGTCGGAGAAACCTCGTTTTTTAAGCCACCAGCCAGCCGACAGTCCGGCAATGCCACCACCTACGATGACAATCGCGGTGTTCTCCGTTGGAGCATCCGGCATCTTACTTGCTTTGCCGTCCCTCAGGGCGTGCCCGCGTGACATCGATGGTCCGAGCATGCGGCAGGAGACCTGCGAGGCGGATCGCTGCCAATCGAAGTACAGCTTTCCCGACAGGGCACCAACTGCCAGCCCTGCCAGACCCTTCAGCAGGGTAGCTCGACTAACGCGTCTCTGCATATTCGCCCCATTCGGACTCGAATAGATGCACGAGCGCCTGGTTATTCAGTTTGTTGACAGCGGTGACGGTAGGCAGCATGTCCGTTGGAAAAGTGAGCATCTGCCGAACGGTATCGGCTGTGACATAGCGCAATCCGCCTGGGTAACGATCGGCGGGGGCAAAGGGTGACAGCGAGGCAATGACGAATCCCCAGTCGCCGAACGATGGTACGTAGGCGTGGTAAGGCGTGGTCAGGAAGCCGGCTGAATTTAATGTGTTGACGACGCACCAGAACGAATTCTTCGCGTAATAGGGCGACGTACTTTGAACGACGACCAGGCCGTGCGGCTTCAGCACATGCTTCAGCGCCGTGTAGAATCTGTCGCTGTACAGTTTGCCCAGCGAAAACGTGCTTGGGTCGGGAAAATCCGCAATGACCAGGTCGAATTGCCTCCGGCATTGCCGGATCCAACTGAATGCATCGGCATTGACGACGGAAACCCTGGGATTGCTCAACGCGTGGTCGTTCAGCCTGGACAGGAGAGCTTGATCCTTGAAGAGGGTGGTCATTTCGGAGTCGAGATCCACCAGGGTGACGGAACGGACCGACGGATACTTGAGTACCTCTCTGACGGCCATGCCGTCGCCACCGCCCAGCACAAGTACGTTTTGCGGCTCCTTCAGACTGGCCAGCGCCGGGTGCACCAGGGCCTCGTGATAGCGATACTCGTCACGAGAACTGAATTGCAGATTGCCGTTCAGGAAAAGCCGCATATCTTTGCTGTTTCCCGTAATCACGATGCGCTGGTAGGGTGTGGAGGTGGAGAAAACTACGTTGTCTGGAAATGCAGACGACTCTGCAAAGGCCATGAGCTTCTCGGAGAAGACGAAGCCGCCGATGAGGCACGCGGCGAGCACCACCGCCAGCGACCTCAGGCTCTTGAGCCAGGGGACCTCGGAACGGAGCAGGTGAATCGTCCAAAGCGCAACCAGAACGTTGAGCAATCCAAAGAGGAAGGCTGCTCGAATCAAGCCAAGGTAAGGAACGAGCACCAGGGGGAACAAGAGAGAAGCGATGAGAGCGCCGACATAGTCAAACGTGAAGACCTGGGAGACGAGGTCCTTGAATTCGAGGCGGTCTTTCAATATGCGCATCAGCAGCGGCACTTCCAGCCCGATCAGGATGCCGATGATTCCCACAATGCCGTAGAGCAGGATTCTGAAGCTGCCCACGTGCTCGAACAGCAAGAAGAGAAGCGCCGCCGAGCATCCGCCCACGGCTCCGACGAGCAGCTCAACTTGAATGAAGGTAAGAATGACGTTCCTGCCCACGTACTTTGAGAGGAATGAGCCGATGCCCATTGAGAATAGATAGACCCCGATGACGGTGGAAAACTGCGTGACCGAATCACCCAGCAGATAGCTGGCTACCGTGCCTGCAATCAGCTCGTATACCAGTCCGCAGGTGGAGATGACGAAGGCGGTAATGAGCAGAGCGTACGTCACGTGCTTTTACCCGTGAATAGCCGAGGCAATGATGTGTCCCACAGCAAGAACCATGGCGCCGAGAACGATGGCGACAGAAAGATTTTTCTCTTTGACTATCTCTTCCCAGAGCTTACCGGGAGTCAAGGCATCAAACACGAGGCAGGAGAAGATTAAGATGCCGATGCCGATAAGCGAGTAGACGATTGAGGCCACGACGTATTTCAAGGTGAGCACCTGTTCCACGATTAGTTCCTCCTGAGCTATTTGTGATAGTGTCCGGGTCCGGCTGGCTTCGAGCCCCCGGTTCCGTCGAGGTCGATAATCTTCCAGCCTGTGAGCGAGGCATAGATGAAGACTGCGCAGACTGCTGCCGAAGAGATGACGTAGAATCGAGTCATTCGGAGACCCCTCCTCAATCGTCGGAACTCTGGTAGGGCGAGTAGTCGCTCTGCGACCAGCGACCGACCTCATCGCTGCGGCTCCTCCACCAGACCACGGCAGGTACGATGGAGATGGCGAGCAAGCACCAGAAGTAGTTCGCGAACGTAGGCACGTCGCGCCTGACGGTGACACCGAACGTACCGCTATAGCCACCGCTGTCGGTGTCAAAGTTCAAGTAATATCTTCCTTCCGGGAGGGAGCCAATCAAGAGCTGACTGCTCTGCCCTCCTTCGCTCCAGGCCCCGTCCGAATCGACGCCGTGGTAGTACTCCACAGTTCGCTCGAAGGGGTATATTTCCCCGGTGTCCTTGTTGACCAGTTCGCCCGCCGCGTAGAACCAGTTGTTGTCGACGGGGGCCGTGAAAGTGATTCGGAGATTCGCCAGTTTCTTTTCGGCCGTGAACACGGGCGTGACGACTGAAGTCTTACCGCCCGGATAAGGATAGGTTGCAGAGAATACCGTCTTGTTGGACGCACCGACCACATGACAGATTTCGAGGAAGGTGAGGATCAAAAAGAAGATGACCCAGAGCCTTCCGATCTGGCCGAGGATGGCACCCCACTTTGAAGGCTGGTTGGCACCGATTCCGTAGCGCCGGGGCAAATCCTCCTTGATCTTGAAGGCCTTGCGTATGACATCGGGCTCTACGTATTCGGAAAGGCTCCAGGTGACTTCATTCTCGTCCTTTTCGGAGGACAGCATTTTCGGCGGGCTGATGTAGTCCGCCATGTCGACCTGCGTGCCGCCCTTGACCTTCCAGTAGAACTCGCCGAGCACATAAAGGACCTCGACGCGACCGTTATAGAAGAGCCGATACGCCTCGCTTCCGAGGATGGCTCGCCGGTCGTACCTGATGGTCGGCTTCTCCTTAATAGGGGTGACAAAGCTCCAGTGGGCGGCATTGTGCGTGAGCCAGCGATAGCCGTAGTACGGATTGAACAGCAGGTACTCTTCCCAGGTGAAGGAGCTGGCCAGGTCCATTCTGACCAGGAAGCCGATTACTTCCCAGCGTCGCCCCATTAGCTCGCCCCGAGTACCCAGGGGAATGATAGGAGTGAACGTGCGGGTTTTAGCGAAGTACTGAGTGAGGATTCTGTAGTTGTTGTCTGTTACATCGATGGTGGACAGGCAGGAGTCGCAGACAGCCGTCATTGACGCTCCCGGGTAGCGGATGGTCACGGATGCTCCGCAGCTCGGACAGGAGAACGTTTTGACTCTGGGACTCCCGGCGTCTTGAGCTTCACTTCCAGAGGCGCCAGGAGGATCTGAGCTACCAACCATCGATGAACCTCAGGTTCGAGAAGCGAAAGTCGTCAAAATCCTGATAACGACCGGCAAAGGCACGTGTCTCGCTCTCCGCGTATTCGATTGTTGCCATGCGATTGCCAGGCGCCGTCAGGTCCACGCTGAGCGACTCCCGCCCTTGCACGGCATTGACCGGCAGCTCGCCCTCGCTCAGGAGACACTTGACGTTCCTTACGTCCTCCACTTCGAAAACGCCTTCCGCCCCGAGCTCGACGGTCGAGCCCGGCCGCAGCTTTTTTCTGCGCGGCAGGCTTATGTCCTTAAGCGGAAAGCACATGGCGTAGAACCCCTGCGCCTCGGCCAGCCACCCAGCAGTCTCATCGTTAAAGAGCGCGTACCATTCGTTCCAGAATCCCTCGGAATAACCCACTTTCAGCCGCCCGATCAGCTCGAACCTCTGCCCTTTGTAGCTGCCAGTGCAGCCGACCTTAAGCGGTGTCAGATCGTCCTGAAGATCCGCCATCTTGCCGATGCTCTCCAGGTTCATGTCCTGGCGGACCAGGGTCGACCGGCAATAGCTGCAGACGGCAAACACCGACGACTTCGAGTGAAAGTTGACATTGGCGCCGCACGACGGGCAGCTGAGCGTCAGCATTACAGTCTCTTCAAGATCTCGGCCTTTTTCGCGTCGAACTCTTCCTGAGAGATGATTCCTTTGGACAGGAGCCCTTGCAGCTTCTCCAACAGCTCGAAGGGATCTCCTTGTTCGCTGCCCTTGGCACTGGTCACCTGCCCCAGGGATTCAGCGAAGGCTTGCCCGATGGCCGCGCCGGCACCGAGCCCGACACCGGCGGCAGCCAGTCCACCCGGGTTTTGAGCTGCGGCCGATATGGCGTCGGCCGCCTGGAAGTTCGCGTATTTGCGCAAGTCACCGACAAGGTTCGAAGCAGACTGTTTGTCCAGGTATTTCTGCAGCTCCTCTGGCAAGGTGATGCTTTGCACGAGGAAACTGCACAGCTTGAGACCGTAATTGAAGAAGGAGAGATCCAGCTCGCTCTTCAATTGTTCGGAGAACTTGACCTGATTGGCGGCCATGTCGAGGAAAGCTATCTCACCCTGCCCGAGCTTGGTGGCGATCGAAGTGGCTATGATCGAGCGCAACTGGCCGTCCAGCTCGCTGACCGTGTACTGAACACGCGATCCGCTGATCTTCTGAAAGAAGGTGGTCGGCTCCTCAATCTTATATGAATATGTTCCGAAAGCCCTCAGGCGGATTACCCCGAACTCCTTGTCTCGCAGGGAAATCGGTGTCTGGGTTCCCCAGCGCTGATCGATCTGCTCGCGGGTGGAGAAGAAGTAGACGTCCGACTTGAACGGGGACTTGAAGGCCTTGTCCCAGTTCAAGAGCGAAGTCAAGACAGGCAAGGTGCTGGTTGTAAGCGTGTAGCGACCGGGGCTGAACACGTCGGCTACGTTTCCCTCGTTGACGAACAGCGCCATCTGGGAATCACGTACGGTGAGCTGGGCTCCGTTCTTTATCTCCCTGTCCAGCGTCGGGAAGCGCCAGGCCAGCACGCTGTCCTCCTGCTCCGTCCAATCGATAACCTCTATGAACTGCTTCTTGAAAAGGTCGAACATATACCGCCTCCCGGCTGTAGGCCACGCATATATCAGACAACAATATCAGCCCACCCGCCACCACATCATTAGATCCGCTTGGCTAGCTGAGTGGCATTGCCAGGTAGGGATCTGCCGGTAGCGCGGGCGGACCTTTCATGATGGTGCCGCTCATCGGGACTGGTCGGTGAGCAAACGGCGTTGCGCTCAGAGGCAATACTGTTCGCTTAACTAAGAACTGGGATGGTACTCCTGGGAGCGCAGGCGGTTTCGTTGTAAGCGCTCCGTCGCAGCTCCCCGCTGCTCCTCCGCGCGACAAGACGCTCGGCGGCCACCGCCTCCTCGGCGCTGTTGCCTCGCTGTACGCCCTCTCGAAAGCGGGCGGGACGACCGCGCCCCCAGGTTAACCGGACAGTATTGCGCTCAGAGGCACTTGCGCAAGGCTGTGACGAATGCCTCGTTCTCGTCTGGGGTGCCAACAGTGACGCGGAAGCAGTGTGGCAGACCGAATGCTGTAAGCGGTCGGATGGCGATGCCCTGACGCAGCAGTGCCTGGTGCAGTCTGGTGACCGCCGGCTCGCTGCCGAAATCGACCATTATGAAGTTGGCGTAGGAAGGCACCTGGTTCAGGCCGAGCCTCTTGAACTCGTCTGCCAGGTACCGCATGCCGCGACGGTTGTTGTCCAGTGAGCGCGCGATGAACTCCTGGTCGCCAAGGGCCGCCAGTCCTGCTGCCTGGGCCAGCACGTTCGGTTCGAAAGGCAGCTTGATGCGGTTCACGAAACTA
>DATNRD010000477.1:0-10005 GCA_036703665.1 Candidatus Obscuribacterales bacterium | reverse complement strand
GTCGCGCGGAGGAGGAGCGCAAAGCTGGGGAGCTTTGCGCGACGACGGAGCGCTTGTTTAAAATCTCCTTCCGCCTTCCTCCTGTTAGAGAGCCTCCGTAAGGGGGCTCTCTGGCTACAGGCAACGAGGTACAGCGAGGCGAGAGCGCCAGGGCGCAGGAGGCGAGGAGCCTGCGGAGCAATAGGAGGATGCGGAGTCGCGAAGCGACGGAGCCAGCCGGCGCAGCCGGCGGTCGCTGCCGAGCGTCTTGTCGCGCGGAGGAGGAGCGCAAAGCTGGGGAGCTTTGCGCGACGACGGAGCGCTTAACTATGGATTCACGGCAACCGCATGGTCATTACGGTGTGCTGGGTGCGGTGATCGAGCCAGACCAGCTTGCGCTTGAGCTTCGGATACTCGACCTGAAAGGCGAACTTGACCCTCTTTATGGAATGAGGCTCGACCTGGAAGTTCACCTCGGAGTCTTCGTCCAGCGACGGGCAGATCGAAAAACGCTGCCCGTTGTCGTCCTCCAGGAAGAGATCGAGCGAGGAAAAGCGCTTGTCCGTCTCGTTGTTGATGAGCGTCTCCAGTTGCAGGTAATGCCCGCCCAGGCCGTCTCTCTTCACTTTCGATTTGAGAATCTCCACCTCCAGTCCGTCCAGATGCGGCCCCGCCTTTTTGGCGGTGGGCTCGGTCGCGGCAGGAAGCAGCAGATCAGTATTTATTTCCATGTTGAGATCGTCGCCAGGCTCCAGGACCGCTTGCGGACCTCTTCTCATGATCGCGTAAGCAGTAGCGGCCAGGGCGCCTGCGGCGGCACCACCGGCGATATTGTAGCCGTGCACGGCCAGCGTGTTCTCGAGACCAAACAACTGGTAGGCAATAAGAGCGCCCACAATGGCGCCGCCCGCCGCGTGGGCGGCGATCAGGCCGAATCCCTTGGCCTTGGTCTTGGCCGTCGACTTGCGAAACGTGTCGGCTTCTACACGAAAGGCAAATCGCCTGCCGTCCGGGGTCTGGAAAGAGTCGAATGTGAGAGACAGCCAGCCGGGGCGCCCCACACGGCGTGGCGGGAAAATCTTAGTCACCTTCCCGTAGAACACCGTCCCTTCAGGGATTACTTTGTTATCGTCTACGTAAAGATCTTCGCTGGTGCGGGCTGTTATCTCCTGGTTGAGCTGAGCCGGGTAAAGATTGCCTTCCAGGTCTCTATCACCCAGACGCAGTCCGCTGGTCGGCACGGAAGCAAGTTTGAGCTTGATGGGCGTGCCGCGGGGCACGAGGTATGTCACTCTGCCTTTGAGCAGCGGTCTTGTCGCGCTGTCGGCCACCTGAGGAGCGCTTCCGCTACCTTTAGATCCGGAGTCGCCCGGTGCCGGTGGTGTCTGGGAGCCAGAATTGCGTGACTGGACGGCGGTAGCGGTTTGTGCCCGTGCGCCGTCGGCGGCTTGGACCACTTCGGCTGTGCGCGTCGTTTCCCGCGCCGCTGTTGCCGGAGCCTGGCTGGTTGGATCGCCTGCCCGCGAGGGAGATGGGCAAGTCAGCCCGACTGCCGTGAACGCCATCAGCACAGCCAGTGCCCGCCTCCACCTGTTTGCCCCTGCACCGGGCCCGCGGCTCCGGCATCGTTGCCGGTCCGGATACTCCGACTTCCCGTTCATCATCCGCTCCTTCCAGACAGGCTGTGAAGAGACTCCCTGAAGTATATAGGAGGGCGGTTCTCAATAGAAGGATATCGAGTTTATCCGACACTTGACTCTTGGAGAGATATCAAGGATTCGGCTGGGAAGCATGTGGTATCACTGGTGGTGCACTAGGCAGAGGCGGGTATTCGGCGTAGAGCCTGGCGATCGTCGCCTTGTCGCGCTTGGAGAGCACCGGCCACACGGTCGACGTATCGACAGTAAAGAACATTACATCGTGGTTATTGGGAGAATGCCCTTGCAGCCCCAGTACATGCCCGATCTCATGGAGGCAGGCTTTCTTGAAATCGTCGTCGCTGAGCGTTCCCTCCTCCAGCATGGGTCTGGTCAGGATCTTGAGCGTGGCGCGCTGGATGTCACCGCCCCTGGCATATATGTGCGCCATTCCCCGTTCGCTCTGTGTGCCCGCCTCGCTGACCTCAGCAGGGTTGGCCGTCCAATCGCAAACGAGATCGGCGTTTCTCTTGTCTTCCACGACGACGTAAGCCAGACGGTTCTGGGACGCACGCACCCAGGCATCCAACGCCTGTACGAACTGCGTCCTGAAAGATTCTCGGAAGCCTTCCACGCCTGCGCCCTTGTCGATGAATACCTTTATCGGCAATTTATCTTGCGGCCACCGGTAGGCGCCGTCTGCAGTGATGGCTTCGAAGTAGTCCGGCGTTCTGGGATCGGAGCCTGACTTGCCGGCTGAGCTTTTCAGCGCCTGGATGATGTCGGCCACCTGCGCCCGGTCGGCAGCCTCAGGATTTTCCTCCAGATATCTCCGGTACCAGGAGATGGCTTCCTCTGTCTGCCCTAGGCTCTGGTAGCAGCCGGCCATGTTGAGGGTCGCTTCCGGCATGCCCGGCCGCAGGCGGAGCGCTGTGGAGAATTCAGAGACCGCCTTTATGAGGTGGCCGGAATTCTGGTAAGCCAGCCCGAGGTTGCAATGAATTCCTGCATGGCCCGGTCTCAACAAAGCCGCTCGCTCCAGGAGTTTTCGAGCTTCGTAGGCACGGTTTGCCTTGAGCAGTCTCAAGGATTCTGCAAAAAGCTGCCTGATCTCGTCTTCTGTTGCCTCCTGACCAATAATCGAGCTGCCGGGCGCGGATTCGGCTGCCCACAGGTCTTTCTGCCATGGCAAGAGTGCGCAAAGAAGGAGAATTGCCACCGACCGCCGGTAGCGTGTGGCGCGCCCCAGGCCCTTGCTTTCCGTTAAGGCGAGCATGCCTCTTTGTCCTGGCGGTTGCACCGTTTTGTCCCATCCTTTGCTCCGTCCATGAGCTTATCAGTGTACATAGCTGGGTAGAGTATTGGTGGGCCGGCCAGGTGAGCAAGTGTACACTGGAAGTATGAGCCTCGAAGCTGCCCTGATGTGGGCGCCGGTCAGGCAGATCAGCGACAAGGCGGGATGGCTACGATGCAGCACATTTCACACTCCATATGTCCCTATTGCGTCTTGGGATTGAAGGCCGGTGCGCCGCCCGCTGAGGTAGAAGCGGCTTACAAGCGCCTTACCGAAGCACTCGCGGAAGACAACTTCATGGACACTCCCCAGGAATGGGTGCAGGCGCAACAGGCTTACATGGCCATAGAAAATGCCTACAAGCGCATCCTGGAGGGGGATGAGGACGAGCCCCATCCGGAATGCCGCGAATCGGAGGAGGATGAGGTCAGCATTCCGCCCAAGCTGGGGCAGCTGCTCGTGGCAGCCGGCGTCATTACCATGGAACAGCTGGAGGATGCCATAGCTCAGCAAGCGACCGTGGATTTGCCGCTGGGCGAAATCCTCAAGCGCAGCAACCTGGTCACCCAGATGGAGTTGGATGCCTTCCTGCTCAATCAGCGTCAGATAAAGTTGCCGCCGGACTCCCCTTACCTTATCGGACAGCGGCTCATAGGCCTCGGGCTGGTTACGGAGGACATGGTGCGCATTGCGCTGGTCGAGCAGCGCACGACCAACAAGCCGCTGGGGCGCATACTGGTGGAGCGCGGCTGGCTGGCTGGCGATATTCTGAAGGTACTCACATACGGTGAGGAGGCCCAGGTCCGGGAGGATGAGTCGCGCATCCCGGCCAACTGATTTGCTCAGCCGTTGGGTGAGGCATAGTATATGTGAGGGCGGATCGAGTTCCGCCCGACCGCCCGACGGCGGGAGAAGCAATGGGATTAAACTTCGTGCAGCGATCGAGCGAGGTTGAGGCGCGAAGCGAAGGAGGCGAGCATGCGAGGCGACGGAGCATATGAGCAATGCGCAGTCGCGTCAGCGACGGAGCAAGGCGGTGTAGCCGCCGCCGGAGGCGGCGACGGAGCTTGGCGCAGAAGTCGAGCGAGGCAAGGGCGGCGAGGAGCCGTCGGCCGCCGAGCGAGGTTGACGCGCGGAGGAGCCGCCGGAGGCGGCGACGGAGCGCTTAGATAATGTCCGCGGATCCAGGTGAATTGACGACATCGTTGCTGCCCGTGGGCATGGCGGAAGACAACGTCGTCGTTCTTCCTTTTGGTCCGAACTTCCTCGATGAGCTGTCCGGACTGGCTCAGACTAAGCACGTTTACGATGTTGTCATCGTTGAGGCCGTGCAGAGTGGTTTCCTGTTCCAAACCGAAATGTTGCTGGAAGCCGGACGGCACGCGAGAAAGCTCCTGGCCGTTCAGGGCGCGCTTGTCTTCGTTACGGCCGACAAAGCGGTGGCGCTCGTGCGAGAGTCGCTCATGGGCGGACTTTCACTGCACGTCTTCGACAGGCACGCCGAGCTGTACGACTATTCGCCTTCCCTGGCTGCGCACGTTCATGCTGCTATGGGCAAGGACACGGGCGCCATGGATCAGAGCACCGACCTGGCCGAGCAGGTCCTCATGTCTGCCATCCCTGTTCTTACCCCATTTGGAATCAAGCTCAAGGCAGGAATGGAATCTTCCCGCAGGAGAAATCTCATCCTCTCGGCCGTCGACAATTACACGCCGCTTTCCGCCATCGCCCAGCGACTGGCTTCCCAGCACGGTTTGGGCCTGGAGGAGGTCAAGGAAGAGCTGCGCTCTCTCGAGCAGGTGCGAGCCATCTACCCATTGTTCGCCAAGGTTCCCTTTCTTGTGCACTGCTTCCGCAATCAAATACCGTTCAAGCTGCGCGACTACCTGGTGGCATCGCGTCTGGTCACCCAGGATCAGCTCGACGAGATGGTCTTCGAGCAGCAGAACACCAGGGAGCGCGAGCGGTTGAGCCTGGGACCGATGGCTGTAGCGAAAGGTTATCTGAGCACGAGGCAGCTGGAGATTGCCCTCCAGGACCAGTCGTTTTACGGGCAGGGTGGTGAAGCGGAGAAGGTCAAGCTGCTCAGCGCAGGCGCCGGAGAACAGGCGCGTGTGCAGTCCCTGGTAGGTCACCTGGGCACTACCGATCCTTCCGGCTTGCTGCAGAGCCTGGCGAATAACCGGGAATCCGGGGTGCTGTCCGTGGAGTACCAGGACATGCAATTCCGGGCGCTGTACGACCAGGGCAAGATAACGCATGCAAAATTGGGCAAAATCAAGGGCGACGCCGCTATCGTAGAATTCGCCTCGACGTGGAGAGAAGGCATCTTTGTCTTCATTCAGCGCCAGCCGCCCGCGGACCTGTCCGAGTCGGCGTGCAAGGTGGGCAAGCCTCTGGATAAGATGCTGCTGGATGCGGCGCTGGCAGCCGATAATATCGAGGTCGTCGCCAAGAAGTTGCCGAAAGGGCTCAAGACACCTCTGGAGAAACTGGAGGACACCAACAACCTGTGGCGCAGCGGGCGCCTGGTCGACCCCAAGGAGCAGACCCCGCTGCGCGACGAGGACATCGCCATAATGTACCGGCTCTGGGGTGCGCTGGACGGTCTGACGCCCATTACGATGACGATAAAGGCTCTGGCAGACGTGACCACGCTCAGCGCCGTGACCGCGGTCGACAGGCTGCTTGCCTACAACCTCGTCTGCATCCCCGCTACCGATATCTCAGGGCCGCTGGCGAAGTTCCAGCAAATCGCCAAAGACGTCGGCGATCGCATAGGGCAGGAGCGAAACATCGCCCTGCTTCGTTTGAGCCTGCAGGCGGCTCAGGGCTACTCAGTACGCGCGCGCATGTTCACGCTCGGGACTGCCGGGGAGATAGGCATAGACTTCGCTGCCGCCAGGTCGGCAGGGGCCTCGCTTTCGGCCATACTCAAAGACCTGGAGGACTGGCAGGTCAAGTACATCGAATACGTAAGCCAGGAGCTGGACAAGAACGTGCTCCGGGACATTGTTTTCAAGGTGCACCAGAAATAGTGAGCGGACCGTGACAACTTTTACACTGAGTTTGTCGTGTCCCACTGAGCAAAAGTAGTAAAATCCGCCACCGTGGCCGTTTATGTGGTAGTAGCGGTTAACCTGGGTGCCAATATTCATGGTCCGGCTGTCAGGTAGCTTTGCGGGGTGTTGTCGATCCGCTGGCCCAGCCGACTTATACACGCGAGCCGGCCGGCTGCAATCGTGGTTCGGCAACTCAAGAGATCGGATTGAAAAGAGTTTCAGAAGGGGCTTGTCGGCGTTGTCAATGTTCCCCGAGCGGAGGTTCTGCATGGTTTCGACTAGAAGATGTGCGGCTGTCGCACTAATGATGGCTGTTTTGTTCGCGCCGGCCGCCAAGGTGGATGCTGCCAAGCCAGAAACCGCCGCTGGCGCGGCAGCAAAGCCGGGTGATGCTGCTCGAGCAAAGGGCGGCTTGTCGGCAGGGGCGTCGACTGGGAAGCCGGGGGCCCAGACGGCGCCGCGCCAGGCAACCGGGGCGGCCCCGGCTCCGGCGACCGGGCGCGGGCAGGGGCGAGCGGCGATCTGGGGCATTCGCGGGCCGGCGCTCAGGATTCGCGTAGCGGTTGCGCGCAACCCTAAGTGCCCACCGGAAGTTCTCGCGAAGCTTTCCAAAGATGACTCCGATCTTGTTCGCCAGGCGGTGGCCAGCAACATCGCCTGCCCGGAGGAAGTCAAGCAGAATTTGGCCGATGATGATGACCTGGCGGTCGTGGAGGCGCTGGCTCAGAATCCTAAACCGCCAAGTATGGCTATCATGCGCCGCATGACCAGGGATCCCCAGCCGAAAATCCTGGAGTCGCTCGCAGCCAACCCGAGGACGCCTCCGGAGGTCCTGCGAAAGATAGCCCAGAGCCCGGTCCAGACTGAGTTCATGCGCCTGTCGCTAGCTCGCAACCCGCAGCTGCCGCCCGATGTCCTTAAGCACCTGGTCAAGGTCGGCGACAGGCTGGTTCGCAGCTTCCTGGCTCGCCTTCCCGGGCTGGGAGCGGACAACCTGGCTGCGCTTGCCCAGGACGGGGATCTGGGTGTGCGTTCTTTCGTGGCAGCCAATCCGGGCACCGCACCGGCCGCCCTGACCACGCTCAGTCAGGACTCGCATGCGGCTGTAAGAACCGAGGTCGCAGGTAACGAATCGACGCCGCCCGACACACTGGCCCGCCTGGCGGTTGACCAGGTCTGGGAGGTGCGAGTCGAGGTGGCGCTCAACCCGGGTTCGCCAGCCGCGCTGCGCGAGAAGCTCGCCGGGGACAAGAACTCCAAGGTCCGCTGGGCCGTGGCCGCCAACCCCACGACACCGCCGGCGGTGATAGCGAAGCTGTCCGGCGACGCGGAAGCAGTCGTGCGCGCGGCCGCAGCCGAAAGCGGCTCGCTGGCAAAAGACGACATGTTGCGCCTGGCCGGAGACCCAACGATTGCCGTCGCCCAGGTCATCGCCTCGCGCAGCGACATCGACGCTGCTGCAGCCGAGAAACTCTCTCAGGACCGCTCTGCTATAGTGCGCCGGGTATTGGCGGCCAATCCCGTGTTGCCTGCTGCGGTCGCTGCAAAACTGCTTGCCGACCAGTCGTATCAGGTGCGCGGCGGGCTGGCTTGGAATCCCAGGCTCTCCGCCGATCTTTACAGCAAGCTGGCTCTGGATCGTGACGAGTACGTTCGGCAGGCGCTGGCGGCCAATGCGGCGGTACCGCCGGCGGTACTGGCGACACTCTCTCAAGACAACGCCTCGGCGGTGACCCGCGCGCTGGCGGCCAACCGCGCCTTGTCCGCCGATACGCTGCTTGCGCTGGCGCAGAATCAGGATGTGGTTATTCGCCAGACGCTCTTGAGCCGTCCTGATTTGCCCGCCGATGCCATGTCCAAGATGGCCGAGGACGCCGACACCACGGTCAAGCTGCTTCTGGCGCTCAGTCCCCGTTCGCCGGCTGCCGTGCTGAGCGCGCTGGCTTCGGACAAGGACCCGGCAGTGCGCTCGCTGGTAGCCGGCAATGCCGGGCTGCCGGTCGACGCGCTCAGCCAGCTGTGCAAAGACGAGAGCCAGTGGGTAAGGGCAGCTGCCGCGGTCAGTCACAGAGCAGCGAGCAAGGATCTAGAACAGCTGGCAAAGGACAGGGAGCTTGCCGTAAGAAGGGCGGTCGCCGCCAACCCCTTTACGCCGCCTGACACGCTTGAGACGCTGGCTTCCGACAAGGAACCGGAGGTCAGGCAGGCGCTGGCTACCAACCCGAGCGCTCCGCCCGATGCTCTCGCCCTGCTTGCTCAGGACGGGGAAATCTGGATTCCGCCTGCCGGTATACGATTCAAGTAAGGAGTGGAGATGAAGGAAGCTGTAATCATCGATGCCGTACGCACGCCGATCGGACGTTATGGTGGCGCTCTCAAGGACGTTCGCCCTGATGACCTGGGGGCCCTCGTAATCCAGGCCCTGCTGGAGCGCCACCCGGTCAATCCTGCGGAAGTAGAAGACGTTCTCATGGGATGCGCCAACCAGGCTGGTGAAGATAACCGGAACGTAGCCCGCATGTGCGCGCTGCTTGCCGGACTGCCCGTCACCGTCAGCGGTGGCACTGTCAACAGGCTCTGCGGCTCAGGACTGATGGCCGTCAACGAAGCGTGCAGGGCTGTCCAGACAGGCTGCGGCGACATATTCGTCGCCGGCGGCGTCGAGTCGATGACCAGGGCGCCGTTTGTGATGGCCAAGCCGGAGGGGGGATTTCCACGCGGCGACATCAAGATGTTTGATACGACGCTGGGGTGGAGATTCGTAAATAAGAAGCTGGCCGACATGTACTTTCCTTACAGCATGGGCGAGACCGCCGAAAATGTGGCGGAGAAGTTCCAGATCTCGCGAGAGGATCAGGACCAGTTCGCATTCGACAGCCAGCGCCGCTACAAGGAGGCGGCCGAGGCCGGTCGCTTCAAGCAGGAGATCGTGCCGGTAGCGGTGCCGCAGAAAAAAGGCAATCCAGTGATGGTTGAGGTGGACGAGCACCCCCGCCCGGAAACCACGCTTGCCGACCTTCAGAAGCTCAAACCCGCGTTCAGGGACGATGGAACGGTCACCGCCGGTAATGCGTCCGGCATCAATGACGGTGCCGCAGCCCTGCTAATTATGTCCGGACAGAAAGCCGAGCAACTGGGGCTCAAGCCGATTGCGCGCTATGTCACCTCAGCCGTTGCCGGTGTCGATCCTGCCTACATGGGCCTCGGTCCGGTACCAGCCACCAGAAAGGTCCTGGATCGTGCCGGACTCAAGGTCTGCGATCTGGACCTGATCGAGCTCAACGAGGCGTTTGCGGCCCAGGTGCTGGCCTGCGCCCGCGAGCTGGAGATCGATATGGCCAGGCTGAACGTCAACGGCGGCGCCATCGCTCTCGGGCATCCGCTCGGCTGCAGTGGTGCTCGCATCCTCACCACGCTCGTGCACGAGATGAAACGGCGTGGCGCCCGCTGGGGCCTGGCAACCATGTGCATCGGCGTAGGCCAGGGCATCGCCACCATCGTCGAGGCCCTGTAGGGACGGCGTATATGGCTGATTGACTGCGGCCTAGCGGCGACAAATCAAGGACGAGGCAGGTCATCGAAATGCCAAACGCTGGCCGCGTAGTTGAATGATTTCTCGCGTAAGAGGTATCCTGAGTAAGCATACTCGGGATCAGGCTGTCCGCATATGAAGAAACCCGCTGCCAGGCCATTTACTTTCACCCAGTTGCGTCTTGAGAACTGGTGTAATTTTGCGCAGGTGGATGTTGCGCTACAGCGGCGTGTATTCCGCATAGGACCAAACGCATCTGGAAAGTCGAACCTGCTCGACGTCTTCAGGTTCCTTCACGATATAGTGTCTATTGGTGGAGGTTTCGAAGAGGCGGTACGGAGAAGGGGCGGGGTTTCCAGCTTGCGTTGCCTTGCTGCACGAAGGTATTCTGACGTCGTCATAAGGGCGACTATTGGACGGGAGGGATCCCAGTTGAGTGGGAGTATGAGCTCAGCTTTAATCAAGATAACCTCCGGCGGCCCGTCATCAAACGTGAAATAG
>DATNRD010000476.1:0-4028 GCA_036703665.1 Candidatus Obscuribacterales bacterium | reverse complement strand
ATTTGAACCGGCTAGCCAGGGCCTGGCGCTGCTGCGGCGAAATGGACGGCGGCTGGGCGACCACGAACAAAGCAAGGACAATCAGCAGTCCGGTGATAGCTGTGCAGGAGCTTCTAATAATCCGCAACGTGTGCCCCTTGGAGTGTTTCTGATTTGGGGTATTCATGGGCAGCGGTTTTGTGGTGAGCAGCCTGGACCGCGCCCGATGAATATTCCGTTGACCTCATTATTATCCATTCAATCCTGACCGGTGACCCAATGGTTAACTACTTTCATAACTCCGGCAACCGGCAACGAATGTGAATGCTCGACTGCTCTCAGCGGCTGGGTTTCCTTGCCGAGAAGATGCCCTGCACGCAGAGACCGCGCTCGGCTGCATACCATACGTCGCGCGAGGCGCGTAAATGCCCGTAAAGCGTGCCCGACAGCATACCAAGGCGATTGAGCAGGCGCGCGGGAGGAACAAGCCAACGCGCCAACCGATAGCTCGCATAGTGGGATGGTTTGAAGTGCCTTTGCAGGTTTTCAAATCTGACGTCGATGAAGCCTTCGCGCGCGGCTTTCGTGCAGAAGTCGTCGATAGTGTCCAGCCTGGTTGCGCCCCATCCGTGTAACCAGGAAGCCATGAGACTCTGCTCGTCTGCTGAGAGATCCCGGCGCGTCTGAAAGCCATCCAGAACCACCAGGCGCCCGTCCGGCTTCAGCAACCGGTATGCTTCCTTGAGAAAGTCTGCGGTATCCGGGGCGTAGCATACGGATTCAATCGCCAGAACACCATCATATGTTGCGGCAGGCAATCCGGTGTCCGTGTAATCGAGCAGTGAGAATGTGAGCCGGCCGGGAGCAAGAAGCCCACACTCGCTGGCGTATCGAGAGGCGGCCTCGACGTGCAGCGGCACGTTGGTGATTCCATCGACCTTAACGTCATAATTTCTGACCAGCCAGACCGCCGCGCCGCCCAGCCCGCAGCCGGCGTCCAGGATCCTTTGACCGGGCTCGGGATCGAGCCTGATGGCAGCCTGCCGTACAGTTTCAACCAGAGACTGATGGTGGCTGAGGGTGGATCCATCACCGTCGGGGTAGTAGCCGAAGTGGATCATGCGCGTAGGACCGCCCCAAACTCTCATGAGCACTGCGTGTGCGCCCGAATAAAATTGCCGAACCTGGCTCTGCGTTTCTTGCGATATTTGCGAGGGCATTGTCTTCCAGTCGCTGTATCAATGGCTGCTACGAAGGCGACATAAACTTCATGCGCAGCCGATCCTTGCACTCATCGTAGCACTGCGCAGTGGGAACATATTCAGTCACAGCCGTTGGACATCCGCGATCAGCACAGCCGATGCGCGTAGCGCATCGTACCTAACTTAGCGCGCTGGCCCGCGGGGCGCACGGACGCCCGCGCAGGGGATTCGCCAATGCACTTCACTGAACATGTACCGCAGTGGTGGCTGGTCGAGCGAAAGGCGGCTGCGTGATAAGCGTCGCAGACTGTCCGGCGCCACACCGTCGATTAAATGTTCCTTCTTAGCAGCCTGAACATGTGGCGATTTGGGGAGCTGTTGAAGCCGATAGATTCGTACAATTTCGCCGCTCGCGCATTGCTGTGGGAAACTTGCAAACTCATCCCTACGCTTTCGGGATAGGTTTCCTCCAGCCAGGCGAAGAATTCTCGGGCCACGCCGGTTCTGCGATAGGGTCCGTCTACGTACAGCTCGTCGATGTCGATTACGTCACCGTGAAACTCGTTGCTCCAGAAGAAGATGATGATGGCGTAGCCGACAAGCTGTCCGTTCTTGTCGAACACGACTACCCGGCCTTTGTCCGGCTTACTGGAAAGGTGCTTGTAGGTGAGGTCCATATTGGGCGATCCGCTGTGCGCGTCGGAATCCTCCAAATACATCTGACTGGCGAACTGCCGCACCACAGGCAAATCCGCCTGCGTGCATTGGCGAAACACTGTCTTGAGCGTCTGCATAGTCTTCTCGAACACGATAGAGTCAGAAGAATTCCGGTTGTACCGGCGAAACCCCTGGTTCATGTGTTGCCCGATTTCCTGCAGGGATTATACATGCTGTCCCTGGTGTGAGGCTCAGGTACTCTCAGCCCGCCCTCCGCTCGTGGCGCGCGGCCGATGCTGTTCTCGAATTGTCCGGCTGTTCGGTCCAGTTCGTTCGCAGCAAACGGCACTGAGCCGCATTGTTGACAGGCTGACCAGTGCTTCCTTGCAATGCGCTCCCGCGCTGTTCCGGGAGTGTGATCGTTGGTCTTACTCAGCCGACGTGTTGCCCGGATCGAAGTGGGCTACGACACGCGAGAAATGGAGGAGCCATGGCTTGAATTTGTGCTTCTGCATGTCTTTGAGCGCTTCTTCAAGGGGCGCGCCCTGGTCCTGCACCTGATATATCGCCACCACCATGCCGGTGCGGTCCTGTCCGTAATGGCAATGCAGAAAGACCGGTTGGCACTTCGGGTTGCGAATTATGGAGAGGATGTGTTTGATCTTCTTCTTCGAAGGAATCAAATAGCCCAACGGCATGTGTATGTAATTCAGACCCAACATCTTGGCTTTGTGGATTTCCTTCTTGGCGTGCCGTTTCCCGAAGCGTAAATCGACTATGGTCTTCACGCCCTCAGCGGCCAGCTGGTCCAACTCAGCCTCGGATGGCTGTGGGCCGCGATAAAGTTGCGGCGAGACTCGTTCATAACGCACCGCTGGCAAAAGCTCCTCATTGGCAGCCAGTGCCGGTGCGCAAATGGCGGTCAAAGTAACCAAGCAGATAAAAAGTACGCGGGCGGACCGATGCAAAATCAAGACTTCAATGTTCGGAGTGTACCGGATATGAAGTTAAATGGTATCAAATCGACAAGGGATGTCAAGGGAGAGTGTTCGTAGCACTACGGTATCGAGGGGGATCTGGCACCGAGCGGAAATACCTGGTTCCAGCCGTAGAAGGGGTCGTTTTGGATTACTCCCTGGCTGTCGATCCTTCCCCGGCCGCCCTGGCTGCCTTCAGGGATAGCCAGCTCGATAGGCTTCGCTTTGCCAGATTTGTTTCCGGGTTGAGCCGGCTCCTTCACAATTGGCAATGTGCATAAGAAGCGCATCGGCACTGGCGCCGGCTGGACGTCGGCAAGGCCGGCGTCGAGCGTCTCCGCTATACTTGTCGCTCAGTGTCAACCTGCTGAATCCAGACAGCCGCACAGAAACCCTGGTGAGGACTATGAGAAACTATCGGCGAAGCAGCCATCCTGCCTTAATTTTTGCCCTGTCAGCATGCCTGGCGACCCCCATGGCCCTGGCCCAGGGGGCAGCCGGTGGTGGTAACGCACCGCCGTTCCAGGCGGGGGCAGCGATGACGCTTTATCACGTGCTTACTGCCGGGAACGGACAGCAGTATTACCTCAACCAGTTCGGGCAGGCAATCCCGTTGCCCGGCGCCGGCAGCGCCGACCCCAATACGGTAGCGGTCTATACGGGCAACGGCGGAGAGTCCTGGTACGTTGACAAAACCGGCAAGGAGGTGGACTTGCCGCCGGTAGCCAGCGCGCCTCCGGTTGAGCCGTACTACGGATACGGTTACGGGTACGGTCAGCCGTCGCCGTATTACGCTGCCCCGCCCGTGGAGGGGCAGCCTCCTGAACAGGCTCAACAGCAGCCGTCCACCGTGAATATCATTAATGAGCCTTCCACCAGCTCCTCGACGGGATCGGGCGGCTCATCCGGCGGTTCCTCAGGCGCGGGCACGGCTCTGGCGGCTGGTCTGGGTGCGGCAGCAGGAGCGTTCGGCGGCGCCGCGCTTGCCTGGGCGATCGATGGCATTCCTTACGGTGTTCCTATCTATCCGCCTGTTTTTGCAGGCGGTTTTCCCTATTACATCGGCGCGGACGGAAACCAGGTGTTCCTGAACAAAACCGTGAACAACACCTGGATCAACAACTGGAACAAGGAAAACAACTGGTACAACAAGCAAGTGAACGATCGAAACGGCCGCTATCACAACAACTGGTGGCCGGGCAAAGAGCATGGA
>DATNRD010000475.1:0-9577 GCA_036703665.1 Candidatus Obscuribacterales bacterium | reverse complement strand
TCCCGTCGTTCATAATGACGGTCCGGCCTCTGTGCGGGCTGCATTTACTGTCGACGAAATGACAATGCTGGCTGCCAGCGCCGGATTGCGTAACTGCACCGTGCGACGTCGTGGGCCCTGCCGTTTGCTCCTCACCGCTTTTCATGATGAACAAGGCAGCTCTTGAGCCCAGCATAAGCTTCGAGTACGCGACCCGATCCGTATGGGACGCCCTTGTAATCGGAGCAGGTCCGGCGGGCGCTTTCGCAGCCTATAAAATCGCCAAATGTGGCATGTCTGTACTCCTTGTCGACAGGTCCCCATTTCCCCGCTACAAAGTCTGCGGATGCTGTTTGAACGCGGCTGCATTGAAGATGCTGGCCGGAGAGGGTCTTTTCGCAATGCCGGAACTGGCGGAAGCGGTACCATTGACCGAGTACTGCCTGTCGGTTCAAGGCTCCGTTCTGCGTATTAGACTCCCCGCCGGGGCAGCCCTGTCCCGCGAACAGTTCGATACCGCCGTGCTTCGAGCAGCGATGGGAGCAGGCGCCCATTTCATGCCGTCCACCGCAGCCGCCGTCGGAGAAGCAGAAGATCAGTACCGCCTCGTCCACATCGCCTCGAACGGCGCCCGAGGTACGTTGCGCGCACGTGTGGTGATCGTGGCGGACGGCATAGGCGGCCGCGCGCTTGCGTCAGTGCCTGGTTTCCAGCCAAGTGTCTCCCCTCTTTCCCGCATAGGCGCGGGCACCATGACCTGGTCAGATCAGGAACACTACCGGGCAGGAACCATATATATGGCCTGTACGGACGGCAACTATGTTGGAGTTGTCAGACTGCCGGACGGACGACTGGACCTCGCCGCGGCCTTCGAACCGCGCTTCCTGAAACAATCCGGGAGCCCAGGCGCGGCGGCAGAGCGCACGCTTCAGGCTGCCGGACTTGCTCCCATCTCGGGCATACGCGACTTGCACTGGCAAGGCACAGTCCCTCTCAATCGTTCCAGACGCCGTATTGCAGCGTATCGATTGTTTGTAATTGGCGATGCGGCACTATATGTCGAACCGTTTACCGGTGAAGGCATAGCCTGGGCCCTGTGGTCAGCCGACACAGTCACACCACTGGTGGCAGAGGCAATCAAGGATTGGCGGGTGGATCTCCCCGAGCGTTGGCAGTCCATTCACCACCGAAATATCGGCCGACACAGCCGGGTTGCAAGAATAGTCGGAAGCGTCCTGAGGCAGAACACCGTCACAGCAGGACTGTGCAAAGTCTTTGGCATGGTTCCGGGTCTGGCCGAACCGCTGGTCAAATACATAAACGAGTTATGATTGCAGACTCCGGAGACGTTGCCGCCTTGTTTTGCTCGATATCATCTGGTCAATGAGCCTGGCTATTCTTGGAATCGGAACCGCCCTGCCTGCGTTTTCTCTGTCACAGACGCAGGCGATTGAGCATGCTCAAAATTTTTGCGGCAGCGGACGACGGCTCAGGACGCTCAAGAACATTTACCGGCGCACGGGAATTGGATCTCGCAGAAGCGTGCTGGCAGAAGAATTCAGGAACGGCATAGAGCCATCACGATTCTATCGGCTGCCACCGCCAGATGAACCCCACGGCCCGACGACGGAGGAGCGCATGCGGCGCTATGCAGACGAGGTGGTACCACTGGCGGCCGAAGCAGCGAGAGCGGCACTTGCCGATGCCAGGCTTTCGGCGTCGGCGATTACACACTTGGCAACCGTCTCCTGCACGGGATTTGTCGCCCCGGGCATAGACCTTGGTTTAATCGATCAACTCGAGCTGTCCCGGGAAACCAGACGCTGCCACATCGGGTTCATGGGCTGCCATGGCGCGCTCAACGGTCTGGAAACAGCCGCGGCACTGGCAGCCAAAGACCCGCATGCGACGATCCTAATGTGTGCGGCAGAACTGTGCACGCTTCATTTCCAGTATCAGTGGAGCGCGGACAACGTGCTCGCCAATTCCCTGTTTGCCGACGGCGCCGCGGCGATTATTGCCGCAGCCGGATCGAACATACTGAGCGACATCTGGCGCGTGACCGCCCATGGCTCATTCGTCATTCCTGGAACCGCAAACGCAATGACATGGCGAATCGGTAATCACGGATTTACCATGACACTTTCATCGCAGACGCCCCGCCTCATTGCAGAACACCTGCCCGCCTGGCTGCCTGCCTGGCTCAGCCGGCACGGTTTGAGCGTCCACGATGTGCCGTCATGGATAGTACATCCTGGCGGGCCTCGCATCCTGGATGCAGTCGAGGATAGCCTCGGGCTGCCTGCTGACGCACTGGTTATCTCGAGGGAAGTACTTTCCCGATTCGGCAACATGTCTTCGCCCACGGTGCTGTTCATACTCGAGGTCCTGCGAAAGAGCAGAGCAGCCCGCCCATGCGTAATGCTGGCGTTCGGACCTGGGCTCAGCATCGAAGCGGCGCTTCTCAATTAGCGCCGGTTTCTTCAAGGTACGCTTGCTTCAGTGCTTTCTTCATGATCTTTCCACTGCCCGTTTTGGGCAGCTCCAGCACAAAATCCACCGTGCGAGGGCATTTGTAGTGTGCAAGTCGCTGCCTGGCGAAAGCAATCAACTCGTTAGCGGTGACCGACTGTCCGTCCCGTCTGACTATGATTGCCTTGACCGTTTCACCCCACTGGGCATCGGGTACACCGATGACAGCACATTCCAGCACAGCGGGATGTTCGTACAGCACGTGCTCGACCTCCGTCGAGTACACGTTCTCTCCGCCAGTGATGATCGTATCTTTCTTTCTGTCGACGATGTTTACATAGCCTTCCTCATCGACGACCGCCAGGTCGCCGGTGTGCAGCCACCCCTCCTTAATCGCTTCTGCGGTTGCGTCCGCCTGGCCCCAGTACCCCGGCGTAACCGTCGGGCCACGCACGACGATTTCTCCCACTTCGGCGTCGTTCCACGCTACCTCGGTTCCGTCGGTGCGCACCACTTTTAGTTCCACCCCGATGAATGGACGCCCTGTGCGGCTCTTGATCTGCAACTGGCGATCGGGAGAAAGTTGCTTCAAATGTTCTTTCAGAACACTTACCGTAAGATACGGGCTTGTTTCCGTCATCCCGTATGTCTGGATGTAATCGCACCCGAACGTAGCGACGATTCGCCGCACCGTTTCAGGCGCAATCGGTGCCCCTCCGCTGAGCAGCACCCGAAGACTGGAATAATCGAACTCAGCAGCCTGTGGGTCATTGATCAGCGCAGTGAGCATTGTCGGAACCAGGTTGCTGATCGTTACTCTCTCACGCTCAATAGCGGCAATTACCTGTGTCGAATTAAAGTACGGCACAAACACGTGCTTTCCGCCCACCCAGGTAATTGCAAACGTTGCCCAGGCATCTGCCAGGTGAAACATGGGAGCCACGTGCGCCCAGGTATCTGCATCCGACAAGCGTAGATCAGCTATCGCGGCCAGGGCATGGAAAGTAACATTTCCGTGAGTGAGCATCACTCCCTTCGGTTTCCCCGTTGTACCGCTGGTGTAGTAGAGCTGAGCGAGATCTCCGGCGCCGCACGGTGCCAGAGCCGGTCTTGCAGCGCTTGATTGCTCGAGGGCCTGCTCGTATTGGCAAGCTTCAATCGAAATGGCGGACGGGGGTCTGCTACCAATCCACAGCGAGGCAGTGAGGTCTGGGTACGCGCTGACAATTGCTGCGCCGAGCTCGGCAAGATCTCCATGGCAAACGAGCACCCTTGCCTTCGAGTCCTCGAGGATAAGCGCGATCTCTCGCGTTGAAAGCCGAAAATTGATCGGATTTGCCACGGCCCCGAGCAGAGCGCACGCATAATACGCTTCCATAAATTCGTGGCAGTTGGGTGCCACAAGTGCCACCACCGAACCCCGGGTCACTCCCCGTGCAGTCAACGCATTCGCCAACCGGAAGACGCGCTCGGCAAACTCGCGATAGGAAAGGGTTACGGCACCGTCAATTAGTGCCTGACGGTCGGGCCACAGTGCCAGCGCCTTGTCGAATGACAAAAGGATATTCATCTGCCTACACAAACCAAGCCCGACAATCCTCCCGCGACGCAACAACCGCAGTCGAAAAAGGATATGCGCTGCCCGGGGGCCTCCAGCCGGCACGATGCCGGTGCTTCGTTATAGTACCAGGGAGCTCAGGGGCGGGCGTTCCAGCGTTCCAATTCCAGTGCCCCCGGCGCTCGTGTCGGCCGGCTGAGGTCTCCGGACAGGCTTCTGCAGGACTATACTTCGCCTTGGCCATCCCACCATGCTACCTTTGGTGTAGGGGTACTGCATGCCAAAATCGTGCCTGAAGCTGACAATCACACACGCATGCCTCGGTGCCTGCGTCACCCTGTCGTTTGCACCGGCAGCAAGTGCCGACAGTCCGGTGATGTCTGCGGCAGCAGGACCATTGCCCCCGGCAACGCCGCATACGGGCAGTGATGTCTCGCCGGAAAGCCCCGCCCCGGCAGAGGAGATGCCGCTTGACACTATTCTCAAGGCTGAGGTCGCCGCGGACTCCGATTTGTGGACAAAGTATTACCTGTCTGCGCTCAAGGCGCTGGAGTATCGCATTTATCCGGTAGCCAAGCGACGCCTGCTGGCCGCGGAAAAGGAGTGCACGAGCGCCAACTCCGGCATGAACGCGCGCCTTGCCAGGACAAGAATCGCCCAGGCGGAGGTCCTCGCGGTCACCGATGAGGTGCAAAAGGCGGAACGGCTCGTCGACAGCGTACTTTCGTCGGCGCGGAAGCTGCTTCCGTCTGCTGACCTGGCTAGAGCATTGCACCTGCAGTCCTCCCTGGCTTTCCTGCAGGGCAAGTACGCCCAGGCCGAGTCAACATGCAAGAAGTCGCTGGCCATGCGAGAAAGAGCGTTCGGTCAGGACTCGGCCGAGGTCGCGCAGAGCTGCTTGCTGCTGGCGAAGATTCTGGCGGCGGAAGGCTGGACGGAGGAGGCAGAGCCGCTTTTCCAGCGTTCCCTCACCATCTTTCAAAAGAAGCCGGGCCCGCAACGCCTCGATCTGGCCGATGCTCTGCGAGAGCAGGCGCTCTTTTACCAGTCGCGCGGCAGGCTGCAGCAGAGCAAGCCGCTGTTTGAAGAATCCTCTTCCATACGAGAGGCAGCCACCAGATTCGACCAGCCAATAACGCTGCGAGGTCTGGTGACGCTGCCCTGGGATGCCGGTGCGCCGGGATCACTGGAGGTGCCCGACGCGCAGTATCCCTTGCGATACGTCAATGCAGGTCAACTGCGCGTTGCTGCCACTCTCGTAGGAATAAGCGCTGTATTCGGTGCCCGCGTGTACGGGGCGCTCATATCGATTGCCAATACGACGCCCCACTACGTCGATATAGGAGTCGGCCCGGTTGGTCTCGAGATGCTGCGCCCGTCCACGTGGAAGTTTCCGGAGTTGGAGCTCAATCCAATCGATCGTTGCTACCTGGAACGAGCCGTCTGGGACTTGACGTGGAAACGCCCGGCCCTTGCCAACATTCAGCGCACTCGCGCGAGCATCGGGCGCCTGCGCGGTGAGTCGCCCGACATCTCCAGCGATTACGGCGGGAACGTCTTCGGAATGTACGGCGATTGGGGACTCGGACCACGGAGTCTGCCCGAGATTGTCAACAGAGAGCGCATGCATGCACGGGGTGAGTCGGTTCTACTGCCGGGCGTGGCCTCTGCCAGCTCTATTGGGGTTCTGGATTTGCGACCGGTCACAATCGCTCCCTACGAATCGAGAACCGGGATCATATTTTTCCCGTATCGTCCCTTTCAGCGCGCCGTGCTGAAAGTATCGATCGGCAACGCCTGCTTCGAGTTTCCGTACAAGACGGTAGAAGCCTGGTGAGTGAAAAGCCCGCAGCTGGAAACTAGCCGAATGGATATGGCCGATAGCCAAAAGGACTCTGGCGAGGCTTCCCCGCCTGTTATAAGTTATAACTAATACTCAGCACACGCTCATCATCGGCATCCATCGGCTATCTCCAGGAAACACTTGTGTGAGGGTATTGGTCGGTCCACGACCGGCAGCGATGCCGGGCAGTGACAACTGTTACTCCAGCGCCGTTGGTGTTTGCTATGAAAAGGCTCAAAACCACGGGTCAGCTCTATGACCCGGAGGCCGAGTACTGCGACGAGGAGCGAGAACTAAGACGTTACCTCGCCCGCCAGGAACGGCTGCTCGGTCCGACACATCTGGATCTCGCACCAGACCTCTACAGGCTCGGCATCCTCTGTTTCAAGCTGGATAAGTACGCCGCAGCGGAAGCGCTACTACTAAGAGCGCTGGAAATCCAGCAAAACAGCAGCGGACCGGCTGACCCGGATGTCCGCGACAGCACAATTGCCAGGGAATTCCTGCAATTACTCAAAATCAACGCTTGATCGAAGAGTTGAGCGCATATTGACAGCTGCCACATCCCGACTTTGCAACAACTTAACGTCCGCAGCACCCTCGCTTAACGATCACAGGCTAGACTCGTAAGCAGACCACCAGGGAAACTCGTGCATGGCAAGGACTGCGCTGCCCGAACTCGTGGCGGCGCGCACCAGTGCAGGCAGATGGAAGCAGCACCGCGCCCCAAGCATGAAATTACCTACAAGGACGTCCTTCTCCTTGTCTTCGGCGTCATCCTTCCGATCGTGACCCTGGCGGTAGAGATGGCCTTGCGTCTGTGCCAGGTCATCTTTGATCCCATACCCTCTATCTGGCACGTTGTTCTCATCATGACGGTGCCACTGGGAAATTTCCTCGTTTGGAGAACGTATGTCAACCGGGGTTCTGGCCATCCTGGCCTCGTCGGCTTCGCCAACGGCATGGCAATCGGCGTTTCGCTGATTTATACGATCATCTTCGTGCCGCTGTTAGTCGTCTCGCTCATCGCAATCTTCTTCATGGGCATTGGCGTCCTGTGTTGGGCGCCGCTCCTGTCGTTCCTCAGCGCCATTTTCGGACGCTTCTGGCTGAAGGGGGCGGCGCCGCAGGCCTTTGCCCAATCCAGGATGGCCACGCTGTTCGGCTTCGTTGCCGCTATCGTTTGCCTGTTCGGCGCCGAGTTGCCGTCCTCTTTAACCAGAATCGGCATGCAAATGGCCGCGTCGCCGGACACTTCGGCTCGCGGGGTTCAGTTCCTGCGCGCGGCCGGAGATCGCGACACCATGTTGCGCATGTGCTATGACCGCACCGGCAGGGCAACCGATCTACTCGGATTTCTCGCCACGCTTCCCGATCCGACCACACCGGAGGAGGCACGCCGCATCTTCTACCGAGTAACGGGCCTGCCCTTCAACGCAGCGCCGCTGCCGGCCTCCGTCTGGAGAGGGTCCAGAGCCGTGGTTGAGACGGATGTTTTCGAGCTGGATACAGATCAGGGCGGCGACGCGGTCGGTGGTATAGCAAAGGGATTGGCGCTCACCGGCTCCCAAATCGACGCGTCGGTGGATGCTGATGCTGCGCTGGCGTATCTGCAATGGACGCTGACATTCAAGAACAAGTCCACGTGGCAAAGGGAGGCCCGAATGCAGCTTGCACTGCCACCAGGCGGCGTGGTCTCGAGACTGACGCTCTGGGTGAACGGGCAGGAGAAGGAGGCGGCCTTTGCTGCCCGCAGCGATGTGCGCCGGGCTTACGAGCAGGTCGTGCGCAGGAGGCGCGATCCGGTCTTGGTCACGACAGCCGGACCGGACCGAGTGCTGGTTCAATGCTTTCCAGTCCCGCCGCAAGAAAAGGGAGAAATGAAAATTCGTCTGGGCATCACAGCCCCCTTGCTTTTAGAGGGTACAGGCAGAGCACTGCTGCCCATGCCGAGATTGCTGGAGAGGAACTTTCAGGTCGCTTGCGGCCATTCCACATGGATTGAATCTCACCAGCCGCTCGCCAGCAGAACCGAGGCTCTGGTGGCGGAACATCCTGGGGACAAGCTCCACGCATTGCGCGGCACCGTGCCGCATGACGAGTTGGAAGAGGGGGTAGCGGTCCGGGCCGATCGTGCGCCCGATGTACGCGCGGCTTGGAGCGACGACATTCTTGAAAAAGGTAAGGAGATCGTCCTCCAAACCTTCTCCCGCACAGCGCCTGTGTGCCCAAAGCGCCTGGTCCTTGTTATCGACGGCTCGGGTGGCATGGACAGTCGCAGGAAGGGAATATCCGATGCGCTCCGCGAGGTCCTGCATTTCGTACCGGATACCACGGAGACGATCGTTTTCTTTGCTTCCGACAACCTGCAGGTCCTTTCACCGCTGGCCCCAGACAAAGCACGCGAGCACCTGACCCGCGCTGTAAACCAACTGGGCACGCTTTCCTTCGTCGGGGGGCAGGACAACGTGGCCGCACTGGAGAAGGCGTGGGAAGTGGCTGCTAAGAGTCCCAACAGCGCGATCCTCTGGATTCATGCAGCCCAGCCCGCGCTTCTCTCGCCAGCCACTGGACTGAGACAACGCCTCTCCAGACGGGCCAGCGGACCGCAACTTTATGACCTCCAGGTCGTTCCGGGACCGAACCGGATTGTTGAGGCTCTGGATGGGCTTTCAGCGGTCCATTCGCTCCCCTCCCTTTCCGGAATAACTGAAGACTTGAAGCTTGCCGTCTGCCGCTGGTACGGACTCGTAGATGAACTGAGGCCGGTTCGCACCAGAACCGCAGCAGCCCAGGCTCCCACCCGAGCTGGCGGTGCCGTTAAGACCTCGAGTCACCTGGCCAGGCTGTGGGCACACGATCGGATTCTGAAAGATCTGGCAAACAACAAGCTTGAGGACGCGGTGTCAGTTGCAACGGCATACCAGCTGGTCACTCCCGTATCAGGGGCAGTGGTGCTCGAGACAAAGGACGACTTCCAGCGCGCCGGTCTTAAACCGGTGGACGAATCCACCGTACCGACCATACCCGAGCCGGAAACCTGGCTGTTGCTTGCAGCTGCCGGAGCATTCCTACTCGTTTTCCTCTGGCGTTCCCGCCGCGCGGAGGTCCGCGTGTGAGGGGCAGGTACCTACCAGTGATTGCCCTGGCCGGTGCTTGCTGGCCCACTCTGATGTGGTACGCCGGTAGATTAACCGACGGTTGCGACGAGCCGTGGGGACTGGTGTCGCTCGCCACGCTGGTGGCGCTGGCAGTCATGCGAGCGCCGCCCCGTCCCTCCTGTGAGCCTCTCCTCGGCACCGTAACCGGGCTCCTGATTCTCTACGCATCCGCGTTCTGGTGGGCACCGCCCCTGGTGCGAGCCATAATTGCTGTAACCGCCTGCACCCTATTGCTGAGCCCTCAGATCTTCGGAGATCGATTTCATCTGGGCGCATGGGCCCTGGCGGTCCTCTCGCTCCCGCTCCTTTCTTCGCTGCAGTTCTACCTGGGCTATCCGCTGCGCCTGGGGGTGTCGATGCTGACAGCCTCTCTTCTCGGCATGGCCGGTTTCTCCGTGTCGCCCGAGGGAGCGGCTCTTGCCTGGGCTGGACAGCCGCTGGTTGTCGACGCCCCGTGCAGCGGTATAAGAATGCTCTGGGTCACCCTGTACCTGGCTGCTACTCTCTCCTGCCTGCTGAGACTGGATGCCCCCCGGACGCTGGTTCTCCTGGGCACCGGGGGAG
>DATNRD010000474.1:0-4116 GCA_036703665.1 Candidatus Obscuribacterales bacterium | reverse complement strand
CCAACGAGCCGATATCGGTGTCGCCGCTTACCTGGAGCCACGCCACGCTCGTCATGTGCGTGTGCGAGTACCTGGAGGCTCGCCGGAGGCTCATGACCGAAACTGTCTACTGACGGTACGGGTTTAGAACCAACCATGGCCAAGTCCCGCAAGCGTGCAAGTCGGTCCCCGCCCAGGCAGTCCCAGCCGCTCGATCAGGGCAAGCCACCGGCGCAGCGACCGGCGCCTGGACGGCTAGGCGACGCCAACTTCTGGCTGGCGGCGGCCGTGGTTGTGGTCTTTTTAGGCAGCTTCTGGCTTGCCTTGTCCGCCCTGCGCGTCTTCTGTTTCTCCAGCGTGGACAGCTTCTGGCTCATTCAGGCCGGCCGGGACATTCTCTCCCAGGGGCGCCTGCCGGCCTCGGATTTTTACTCCTTCACCCATTACGGGCGGCCCTGGATCCTTTACCAGTGGCTTTTTGAGGTAGCCCTGGGGCTCATCGATCGTGCCGGTGGATTGCAGGCACTGCAGGCGGCCACCGGGGTGATGGCTGCCTTGATCTTCTCTGTGCTTGGGCTTCAGGGCATGACCAGGCGCGGGGTCAATTTCTGGGTGGCCTGGTGGGTAACCGCCTCGGCCACGGCTGCTTGCTTGACCTTCATCAGCCTGCGCCCACACCTGGTAAGCCTCTTGTTTGTTTACCTGGTTAAGCGCCTGCTCGACAGCCACTGGGAAAGACCAGGCTGGCGTCTGCTCTGGCTGATGCCTCTGTTTGTTGTCTGGGCCAACTGCCACCTGATGTTCGCCATCGGGCTGGCCATGGTGCTGGCCTACTGGCTGGCGGCCTTCTGGGTCTGGCTGGCCGGCAGGGGCACGGCTGCCGCCGCTGCCAACTGGAACCGCTTCCGGTTGCTCGGTGCCGCTTTCGTCCTCTGCCTGGGGGCGTCGCTGGCCAACCCCTACGGGTGGGAGATCTTTACCTACGGGGCGTTGACCACAGGGCAGGAGTATTGGACCGGCCGGATTGGGGAGGTGATGGCGCCGCAGTTCAACGAACCAATCGGCGGCATGATCCTGGCTTACATCATGCTGGCAATCTTGAGCTTCATGGTCTCGACAACACGCCCGCCTCTCCCGGAAGCACTTGTATTCATCGGGCTTCTCGGAGCAGGACTGAGCTCCTACAAGCTGCTGCCCTATTTCGTCGTTTCCACCATGCAGGCGACGGCCCTCAGGCTGCAACCGGCCCTTTCGCAGCTGGTGGGAACGATTTTGCCGCCGCGGCTCGGCAAGGTCACGCAGTACCTGACCGCGTGGTCGCGGTCGCTGTATTTTTCCGTGCCGGTTCTCCTGCTGGCGTTTGTCTTCGGTCTGACTCGACCGGTGCTGTTTCCTCCCTGGGTTCCTGTGCGCGCTGCCGACTTCGTGGAGGAGCACCGACAGCAGGGGCGTCTCTTCTGCTCAGCCAAGTTCGGCAGCTACCTCATATACCGGTTCGGCGGCCGATTGCCAGTTTTCATCGACACGCGCTTCGATATGTATGGACCGGAAATGAGCCGGGCATACTTCCTGGCGCACCGGGAGGGCGTCGGCTGGCGCGCGCTGTTCGAGCGGCACTCCATTACCTGGGCCATGGTTGAGAGCGGTTCTGGCATCGCCCGCATTCTCAACAGCGATCCGGACTGGACCCGGCTCTACCTGGACAGGGACGCCGCAATTTTTGCCCGCCGGCAGCCAGGACCCGGTGGTTCTTGACAATTTGTCTGCTAACTTTATTATTGGTCGGTGGTTACTAAAGCGATTCATTTTCCTACCGAGCGATGACACTATTGGGGAATCAGTCCCCGTGGGCGGGGACCAACACCGCTGCTGCAGGCGATTCTCACCTTCCGGAAACCGGGGTTGGGGGGTGCCGTGGTTACCAGATTGAACCCTGCCCGTGCACGGGCACAATGAGATTGCCTACAGTGCAGGCAGGCTGCTCTAGAATGGGGCAGGAGGATTATCGATGACCCCAGCAAAAGACCAGGGCGTCGACGAGGCCGTCAGCGAATTTGTCAAACGAGCCAAACCGAAAGCGTCCCGCGCGCTCGTCGATCTCTTCGTCTGGTCCTGGGGCGTGCTCATCCTGGGTCTGGCCGTATTCATCGCTTATCCTTCGCCGTGGACCTTTGCGCTGGCATTTCTGGTTGTCACTTCACGGATGGGTGCGCTTCTGGCGCTCGCGCACGACGCGCAGCACTCCGCTTTTCTGCCCGGGAAAAGAGCGAATGATCTCGTCGGCGCCTGGCTCTGCGCCTACCCCATGGGTTCGATTTTCGGCTCCTCGCGCGCCGTTCACATGGCTCATCACAAGCTTCTGGGGACGGAGCAAGACCCCGATCGCAACTTCCACCTGGAAGACAACAAGAGCACGCCGCGCCAGTTCATCGTGCATTTCGCCCGCCTCGTCTTCGGCGGGCAGCTGTGGACGAGCATCATAGTGAATGGATTCCTGCGCCCCCGAGCCAGCGCCGGCGAAGGCGCCAGGCCGGTGGTTGTGGTCAATCGCAAAGGTCACCCCGAGATTCTCAACCTCGTGCCCGTGCAGGCTGCCATCTTTGCCGGGCTGTGGCTGGCTTCCGGACACTGGTGGCTGTACTTTGCCATCTGGGCGCTGCCCATTTTTACGCTGGGTACGTTCCTGGGCTTCCTGCGCGGCTTTGTCGATCATGCCAGGCTGGTCGAAGACCGGGACGGGCCCCAGGAAGGCAGGCTCATGACCGTGCTCAATGTCAGCCCTGTAGAACGGTGGTTCCTCGCCCCGTTTGATTTCAAGTATCATGCCGAGCACCACCTGTTTCCCTCCGTGCCGCACTACTACCTGCCGGAGCTGCACAAGCTCATGCAGGCAAGCCCGGTGTACAGAGAGCAATATGGGCTTCGCCAGAGCTACTTTCACTTCATCCGTGATTACTGGCGCCAGATTAACCGTCCGGTGCCCGAGCCTGCGGCAGATCACTCGTGAACATGACGGCGACAACCGAAAAGTCCATGCGGTCTAACATCGCCAAAGTCGACTCCAGCTGCAATTTATGCGGCTCGACCAGTCGCGAGCTGGTAACCAGGGGGCGGGAGCACGAATATGACAACACCACCGATGATGTCTTTTCCGTGGTTCGCTGCACCGACTGCGGGCTCTATTACCTGAATCCCCGGCCGGACGTCAGCGAGCTGGCCACCATTTATCCCCCTAACTACTACTCTTATGGGCAACAGAAGCTCAAGGAGCAGGCCAATCCAAACTCCATCCTGCACAAAGTCCGCTATCGCGGCTTCATGGCCAAGATCAGCAAAGCGCTGGAGCTTGTCCCCAAGAGCGATCCGGTGACAGTGCTCGATATCGGATGCGGTGACGGGCACACGCTCAATCTTTTCCGCGAAGTTCCCGGTGCCCGGGTCGAGACGCACGGCGTGGACTTCAACGCCGGAGCGATTGCCGAAGCTGCCAGGCAGGGACATAAGACATACCTGGGCAGATTCGAGGACGCCGATCTGCCGGTCGGCTACTTCGACCTGGTCATGGCCAGCCACGTAATAGAGCACGTTGAGGATCCCAGAGGCTTCACGCAAAAGGTCCGCAGCATCTTGAAGCCGGGCGGCATCTTCTGGTTCGAGACGCCTAACATAGAGTCTCTGGATGCCAGGTTGTTCCGGCAACAGCACTGGGGGGCCTATCATTTCCCGCGCCACTGGTATTTTTTCGGCCCGAACTCGGTGAAGAAACTGGCTGCCCAGACGGATTTCCAGATAGTCATGATCGACTATGTCTGGAATGCCATATTCTGGTTCTGGACTTTCCATTCGATGATTGTGTCGTTCAATCCGAAACTGAGGAAGCTGGCGGACGTTCTCTTTCCGGCAATAGACTTTCAGCGGGATACGCTGGGAAACTTCCTGCGCATTTGCTTCTTTTGCGGAATCGATGTGCTCATAAAGATTGCTACCGGTCAAACATCAAATATGATGGTGGCCTTCAGAAAACCCGATCAGGCGTCTTGATAGTGGCATGGTTAAGGACCCCACGCAGGCAGGCGAAGAGAAAGGCAGCCCACTCCTGGCGGTTATCATTGGAGCGGCCTCGAGCCTGCTTTTGTG
>DATNRD010000473.1:0-9735 GCA_036703665.1 Candidatus Obscuribacterales bacterium | reverse complement strand
TTCTTCAGCCGCTCTTGTTCGGCGGTGGCAGCGTCACGGTGCGCGCGGGGATCTTGAGCCTCTGTAGACAGACGGCCGTCGTCGCTTCGTGGCGTTTCGCGTGCCTCGGTCGGCTTATCCGTGGTTTTTCCTTCCATCCTTTGAGCGTCCCCCCTGGCGCTGTGGCAACGACCCTGATGCCTGGTTCTGGATGCCCGGCAAGACCGCCGGGCAACGGTCTAGCGTTGAATATATACCCGCGCGGGCAAGTAGTCAGTTAGTAATTCGGTAAGCATCGCTGCCTATGGTAAGCGGTTCCCCTCGCCCCAATCCGTCTGGCAGCCAGGCTCCCGGCGGTTGCGGCTCCACTATCCTGCCAGATCTCCGCCGCCGCGTCAGTGGGGAAACTACGTAGTCCGGGATTAATTAATCGGGCTGACGCGCCTGGAGCATGAGCACGTCTCGGATGGAACCACCGGGCATAGAGTCGGCATGTCTGGGTGCAACTCAAGCAAAGCAAGCGAGGTGGCTGGCCGCCCACCATCGCGGAGGAATACGGCAGTCCGGTCACCTTCGGGTACAGCCTTTGATATTCTTGGCCTGAGTATCGATCCGGCCATCTGTGCGGGAGGAATTGAGTGCTGGTTAAGGCCACCATAGACCGTGTAGTGATGCTCCGCGCACTCGCTGCACTCGCTTTGCTGATGGTAAGCCTCCTGAGGACGAGCGAGGCACTTGCACAGATGGGCGAGCCCCATTCGGGAATGGGCTTTATTGACCACACGGGACGAATGGTCATTCCGGCGCGATTCGCGTTTGCGGAGTCCTTCTCGGAGGGGGTAGCCGTTGTTGCCCCAGGTAGGAAGATCAAGCACGGTGTCGTTCTGGATAATGGCTGCATAAACAGGCGTGGACGATTTGTTGTTAAACCAAACTATGAACATATCGAGCGCTTCTCGGATGGACTCGCTGTCGTCAGAATAAATGGCAGATACGGATTCATCAACAAGCGCGGTGAGTTGGTCATTCCAGCAAAATTTGACCACGCGGATTGGTTTTCGGAAGGCCTGGCTGGCGCCAGGTTACACCGGACTTTCGGCTATCTTGATCGAACCGGCGGCTTTCGTCCGCTTCCGGCGATCAAAAGTGGCTATCGATTCCGAGAGGGTTTAGCGTGCGTCTGTTCGACGGGGCGTATGTATGGCTTCGTGGACCGGTCAGGTAAAACTGTTGTTGAACCTCGGTTTGAGGCTTGCGAAATGTTCTCCGAGGGATTGGCCGGTGTTAAACAGGGCGGTAAATGGGGTTTCATTGACAGGACAGGCACCTTTGTCATCCCTGCTCAATTTGACGACGTATCGGAATTCTCAGAAGGGTTTGCAAGAATCAAGCTAAACGGAAACTACGGCTACGTGGATAGGAAGGGGCAGGTCGTTATTTCACCTCGATTTCGTCAGGGTTGGTCGTTCTCGGATGGGCTTGCAGCGGTTGCGCTCAATGATCCCACTGGAGCGAAGTGGGGCTACATCGACCGCAGCGGGCGCTTCATCATCAAACCTCAGTTTAATTTCGCTTTGGAGTTTTCCGAGGGACTCGCCCCAGTTGAGATGAGCACTCCAAACGGGCGTCTCTGGGGATACATTGACAGGCAGGGGAGACTTGTGGTTCGGCCGCGATTTGTGGCTGCCAGACCCTTCTCCGAGGGGCTAGCTCGGGTGGCCCTACCACCCAAACCCTAGCAAAGAAGACGAGTGCGCATCCTTAAAACCGCCTCTGATAGTGGTAAAGTTGCTCTCAGTCCCCCACTCGGGCCGAACTCATGAATCACGGTGAAATAGTTAACTTCCTTTGGGGCGTTGCAGACCTGGTCCGCGACACTTTCAAGCGCGGGAAGTACCAAGATGTGATCTTGCCCCTTACGGTCCTGCGGCGGCTTGACTGCGTGCTGGCACCCACGAAGGAGAACGTGCTTCAGACGCAGGCGACGTACAAGGGAAAGCTGGAAAACCTCGACCCTTTACTCCGCAAAGCCTCGGGCTTCGCCTTCTACAACACTTCGCGCTACGACTTCGACAAGCTGTTAGCTGACGCTCCGCACCTTGCCGCAAATCTTCGCAATTACATCGCCGGCTTCAGTCCCAATATGCGCGAGGTGCTCGAACGCTTCGATTTCGACAACACAATTTCAAAGCTCGATGAAGCGGGGCTGCTCTTTAAGGTGCTGGAGCGCTTCAAGAACGTAGACCTGCACCCCGACAAGGTGGACAACCCCACGATGGGGACAATCTTCGAGGAGCTGATCAGACGCTTCAACGAAGCTCTCAACGAAAATCCCGGCGAGCACTTTACGCCGCGCGACGTTGTACACCTGATGGTTGACTTGATGCTTGCGGGGGACGAAGACAGAATCCGCCGCAAAGGGATAGTCCGCACGGTTTACGACCCCTGCTGCGGCTCGGGCGGCATGCTCATGATTGCCAAGGAGCACATCACGGTGGGGTGGCGCCGAAACGGTGAGATTGTTCGTCCACCCATCAATGCCGAGGCCGAAATCCACCTGTTCGGACAGGAGGTTAATCCGGAGACCTGGGCCGTATGCAAATCAGACCTTTTTATGAAGGATCCCAGCGGGCGTGACGCGGATAACATAGAGTTCGGCAGCACTCTTTCCAATGATCGCCACTCCGGGAAACATTTTGACTATCTGATTGCCAATCCCCCGTATGGCAAAGACTGGAAACGGGACGAAGAAGCAGTCCGGGCGGAACATGAGCGTGGCGGTCATGCGCGCTTTGCACCCGGACTACCACGCATTAGTGACGGTCAACTTCTCTTTCTCCTGCACATGATTGCCCATATGAAAGAGCCCAGGGACGGTGGCTCGCGCGTCGCCATCATCATGAATGGCTCGCCACTATTCACGGGTGACGCCGGGAGTGGCGAAAGTGAAATCCGCCGCTACGTACTTGAGAACGATCTGCTGGAGGCGCTCATCGCACTGCCCGAACAGTTGTTTTACAACACCGGCATCGGCACGTACATTTGGCTGGTCACAAATCGCCAGGCGCCGGAGCGCCAGGGTAAAGTGCAGCTTTTAGATGCCTCGTCCTTTTGGGTGCCGATGCGGAAAAGCCTCGGCGACAAGCGACGGGAGATACCCGCGGAAAAAGCCTGGGACATCGTGAGTATCTTGCGACCATTCCCCAATGATGAGAAACGCACTATCACCAGGGGCGGCAGGGAAGAGGAGATTGTCGTCTCCAAAATCTTCCCTGCAACGCACTTTGGCTACCGCAAGGTAACGGTGGAACGCCCATTGCGTCTCAACTTTCAAGCAACGCCTGAGCGCATCGCGCGTCTGGAAGATGAGCGCGCCTTCAAAGCGCTTGCTGAATCCAAGAAGAAGGGGGCTGCAGGCGAGAGAGAGCGCACGGAGGGGCAGGCTCTGCAGCAAGACATACGGGACATGCTCGCAACCCTTCCTGACACTCCCTTCAAAAATCGCGACGAATTCCAGCGAGTTCTGGGCGCTGCCGTGAAGAAGGCGAATCTCAAGCTAGATGCGCCCGTAAAAAAGGCGATTCTCACAGCTCTTTCGGAGCGAGACGAAACCGCGGAAATCTGTCGTGACAAGGACGGGCGTCCGGAGCCTGACCCCGAGCTGCGGGATACCGAAACCATACCCATCCCCCCGGAGGACGACCCGGTTGACGCAGATGGCGTGCCTCGTAGCGTGCTGGATTTCTTCGAGCGTGAGGTCAAGCCCCACGTGAAGGATGCCTGGATCGACACAAACAAGCGTGATCCAAGAGACGGCAAAGTCGGGCTTGTTGGTTACGAAATCAATTTCAACCGCTACTTTTATCGCTATGTACCGCCGCGGCCTCTGGAAGAGATTGAAGAGGATATACGTAGGCTTGAGGGAGAGATCGTGTCGATGCTGTCCCAGGTTACAGGCAGCGCGTCTCGTATAGAATCGGAGTGACAGCAACTGCCCCGGGGATGGGTTGCTTAGTAAATGTCGGCACTTAAGGCCAAATGCCGACAATTGTGATATATTCGGCTTATGACGGCCAGTGAGCAGAGAGTAGAGCAGCGTATACGAAAGTCAGGCGTTGGAACGTTCTTTCGTCCCCGAGACCTGGCTGAGCTTGGAATTTCATTTCCCGCGCTGCGACGGCTAGTTGAGCGTGGCATTGTGGAAAAGGTCGCTCCGGGGCTCTACCGCTTTGCCGATGTTGAGCCGGCTCCGTTGGAGACGGTCGCGATGATTGCGTGCGCGGTCCCGTCCGGAATTATCTGCCTTCTTTCAGCGCTTACAATTCATGGAATAGGAACCCAGGTACCTCACGAGGTCTGGCTTGCCATCGACCGCAAAGCCCGCAAGCCCGCCCGACTGCCGGCGTTGGTGCGCATCGTTCGCTTCTCTGGCGCCATGCTCACATACGGCATCAAAACGCACGACATACTTGGTGTTTCCGTCCGTGTAACTTCTCCGGCCCGGACGGTGGTGGACTGCTTCCGTTATCGCAACAAGCTAGGTGTGGATGTCTTTACGGAGGCCCTGCGTGACGCACTTCGTTTGCGGCTTGCATCCGTAGATGAGCTAATCCGTGCTGCCGAGGTTTGTCGGGCCGGTACAGCAATCAAGCCATATCTGGAGGCGCTGGTGACATGAACGAAGATCGCCCTCCACGCAACATTGCCGCCTCGGTGCACCAGCGCCTTCTCAATCGTAGCCGCCGGACAGGCGAGGACTTTCAGTTCTTGCTTCAGCGCTACGCTGCGGAGCGCTTCCTGTACCGGCTTGGAAAATCTCGCCACCGCAACCGCTTTGTACTCAAGGGCGCAATGTTGTACGCCCTATGGGGTGGCTCAATTTACCGAGCGACCCGTGACTTGGATTTCACAGGGTACGGTGACAGCGACAGCACCGCAGTTTTGAAGTGTTTTCAGGATATTTGCTGCGTCTCCACGCCGGACGACGGGATCGAGTTCCGCGCGTCGACGGTTCGAGTTGAGCCTATCCTTGACCAAGCCGAATATCACGGGCTTCGCCTTCGCTTTCAGGCATTCATAGGCACAGCCCAAATTGCGATGCAAGTCGACGTAGGCTTCGGAAATGCGATCGAACCCCCAGCCATTGACGTTGAGTATCCAACTCTTCTTAATAGTCCCGCCCCGAATATCCGGGCTTATCCGCACGAAGCCGTGGTAGCCGAGAAGCTTCACGCGATGCATCGCCTCGGTGAAGCTAACAGCCGCCTGAAGGACTTTTATGACCTCTACGTACTTTCACGGCAGTTCGACTTCGATGGTGCTAGACTGGCAGAGGCAATCTTAGCAACCTTCAAGCGCCGTGGAACGCCGATTGACCTGCCGCTGCCGGCAGCTTTGGCACCCCGTTTCTACTCCGACGCCAAGCGCACTGAGCAATGGCGAGCTTATCTCAAAAGGAATAGCCTTCCTGCCGCTCCGGAAGATTTCACCATGGTCGGCGACCGCCTGCGGACCTTCCTAGAACCGGTGTGGAGTGCGTTGACGTCGGGTTCACGGTTCGCGCGATTTCGGCCAGCGGGAGCAGACTGGACAACCGACTTGGCACACATAGAACTGTCTTCGCCCTCCAAGACGCCAGACAACCAATCTCAGCAGGTCTCTCAGAGCATCGGGACTGGAATCCTTGCAGCCCACCCAACGCCGATGGACATAAATCCAAGTACACGGAGCTTCAAACCATACCCGGCGTACAAGCCTTCAGCTGTGCAATGGTTGGATACGATACCGGCACATTGGCACGAAAAACCACTGAAATTTGTAACGAGAATCAACCCGGACGTCATAAACGAGGCCACACCGTCTGATTTCGAGTTGCTCTATCTGGACATTAGCAATGTCGACTCCCAGGGAAACATAGGCCAAATTGAAACAATGCGCTTCGAAACAGCGCCATCTCGGGCGAGACGGAGAGTCAAGGCGGGGGACACCGTGCTCTCGACTGTAAGAACCTATCTTAAGGCAATAGCTTTTCTCAGCGATCCCCCGGAAAACCTCATCGTCTCCACCGGGTTTGCGGTGCTGCGACCAACAGAAAATTTGTATGCACCTTACCTTTGGCGCGCAGTTCACTCTCATCAATTCATCGACACTGTGGTTGCGTATTCAGAGGGGATTGGATACCCATCGATCACTCCTACGCAGTTAGGGCGCCTAGTAGTGCCGGTTCCCCCTTTCCCCGAGCAACAGAGAATCACTGCTTTTCTCGACCGCGAAACGGCCAAGATTGACGCGCTGGTGGCGAAAAAGGAGCGGCTTATCGAGCTCTTGCAGGAGAAGCGCACGGCGCTGATAACGCACGCTGTGACCAAGGGACTGGATCCCAACGTATCCACGAAAGCCTCCGAAGTGGAGTGGCTTCAGAATATCCCAGCCCATTGGGAAATGAAGAAGTTGAAATATATCAGCCCATTTATAACCGTAGGAATCGTTGTTAATCCAGGTGCCTACGTATCGGACGAAGGTCTGCCATATATCTATGGCGCCGAGATTCGCGAAGGCGTTATCGACGTTGCATCGGCTCGCAGAATAACTGCGACTGACAGCAATAGAAATGAGAAGACCAAACTGCAAACCGGCGATCTGGTTACCGTCCTGGTTGGTGCGCCCGGAGTTACTGCAGTGGTTCCACCTGAATGTGCCGGCGGTAATTGCGCTTCAGTGATGCTCATGCGAAAAGGAGCCTTCGACTCTCATTGGCTCTGTTTTGCAATGAACAGCAGAGTTCTTAAGTACCAGGTTGAGCTTGTTCAATATGGCGCAGCGCAGGAGCAATTCAATATCGCACATGCAGTCAACTTCGTCGTCCCGGTGCCACCGCTTTCAGAACAGCATCAGATTGCTTCCTTTCTGCGTCGAGAGAGTACAAAAATCGATGCACTTGCTTCTAGAGTCCGTGAGGCCATTGACCGGCTCAAGGAGTACCGCGCAGCGCTAATTGCAGCCGCAGTAACCGGGAAGATCGATGTTCGGGAGACAGCCGCATGACCCCAGAAATTTCTGAGCGCTCATTCGAAGATGCGATAGCAGAAGCATTGCTGGGCGACCCTCGCCGTGACCGAACCAAAGACGATGTCGCCGCTGCTGAGCCGCTGTCTGACTATGGGGAAATGCTGCCGGGTGGCTATCAGCGGCGCGGGCAGGAGGACTATGATCGGGAATTGTGCCTCATTCCGCGAGACGTAATTGACTTCATTTGGCCGACACAGCCTAAACAATGGGAGAGGCTGAAAGAGCATCACGGGGCCGATGTGAGGCCGCGATTTTTACGACGGCTAGCGTCTGAACTGGCAAGTCGAGGAACACTCGATGTTCTGCGCAAGGGTATAAAGGATTCCGGTTGCAAGTTTCAGCTCGCTTTCTTTCGGCCCGCAAGCGGGCTGAATGTGGAAACGCGGCGGCTATATGAGGCGAACATCTTTTCCGTGGTCCGTCAGCTTCGCTACAGCACCCGAAATGAGAAGAGCTTGGACCTGGTGCTGTTTCTTAATGGCCTGCCAATCTTTACTGCTGAGCTCAAGAACCCGCTCACGGGACAAACAGTCGAAGATGCGATGCGCCAATATAAGGCAGACCGCGATCCACGCGAACCGCTCCTCGCGTTCAGACGCTGTCTCGCTCACTTTGCTGTGGACCCGGAACTCGTGTATGTGACGACCGAACTAAAGGGAACCAGCACGCGATTCCTGCCGTTCAATCAAGGCCGCTTCGGCGGGGCAGGCAATCCACCAGTATCGCCTACGCAAAATGTTTATGCCACCGCGTATTTATGGGAGCAGACATGGGTGCGGGACAGCGTGCTTGACCTTCTAAGACAGTTCATCCAGGAAGTAGAGGAAGAGGACGACAAAGGGCGCAAGACGGGCGAACGTTACATTGTCTTTCCACGTTACCATCAGCTCGAATGTGTCAGGAAGCTGGTTCGAGACGCCCGCCGGCAGGGAGCAGGCCAGCGGTATCTCATACAGCATTCCGCCGGCAGCGGGAAAAGTTACACGATCGCCTGGCTTGCCCATCAACTCGCCGGCCTTCACGATGCGTCGGACCGGCGTGTGTTCGATTCAATCGTTGTGATCACGGATCGACGTATCCTCGACCGCCAGCTTCAGCGCAACATGCGCCAGTTCGAACAGGTGCTTGGGGTCGTGGAAAACATCGATCAGACTGCCCGCCAGCTCAAGTCCGCTTTAGAGTCCGGAAAGAACATCATAGTGACGACGCTGCAGAAGTTTCCGGTCATTGCACAGGAAATCGGAGAATTGCCTGGAAAACGGTTCGCTGTGATTGTCGACGAGGCGCATTCCTCCCAGTCGGGAGAGCAGTCCAAGACTTTGAAATCGGTCTTGTCTCTCGAGGAGGCGGAAGCTGAAGAGGCTGAGATTGAAACGCCCGAGGCAGAGATCGAGGAACGAATCATCGCTGAGATGGAACGGCGTGGGCGACTGCCCAACGTCTCCTTCTTTGCTTTTACTGCCACTCCTAAGCCGAGGACTCTGCAGCTTTTCGTATACGCAGACGTTTACTACAATCCTAAAGACCCGGCCAATCCAGACTTTCACTCATTGTCCATACCAGGGGCCAAGCAGTTTGAAGAGCTGCGAGGCTACACAAAGGCATGTCCGACAAGTGATGAAAGAGTCTTATTGCCCGGATACCCTGAAAATCCACTGCCTGATGCAGGGTCCTCACGGTGCTGGGGCGGCGGTTGTGGATCTGGTTGACCGCTGCCCGCTGTACTGTGGACGCGGCCCGGCGATCTGCTGGCCGCTTGCATGGCCGGCAAAAAGGGCGCCGCGCCGCCAGAAGTCGCACTGACAGGGAAAAGGGCTAACCGCCTTCGGCTTCTTCCAGTTCGGCTTGCCTGACCATTTCATCGACGTGGGCGACGACGCGGTTGAACTCCTCGTCGCTGTCGATGACGTTGAATGTGAGCTGGTCTCCACGTTTACCAAGGCGCATCACCACCAGGGCGTTGGCGCCCTCCTCCTCATCCAGCTGTTCGATCTCCTGCGCCTTGGCCAGGTCCATGAGCAGGACATACTCGTTATCCTCGAACTCGAACCTGTGCAGCACCTGGCACTGGTATTCCTTTCCATCGTCCCCGACCAGCGGAATTACATCGACCGGCCCTTGCTCTTCCATGCTCATATTGAATCCTCAACTTGCGACCGGCCGGCTAGATCTGCCAGGCGTCTCAACTGCTCGTCCGTTCCTAGCGCGATTAACTCGTCACTTTCCTGAAAGACCAGGTCGGGAGACGGGTTGGTAATAAGCTTACCACCCTGCCTGACGGCCAGAATCATGGCACCGAGAGTCTGCTTGATGTTGGCATCTCTTAATGTGGCTCCGACGAGGTGCGAGCCGGGCATGATCAAGATCTGCTCCATGCGCAGGTCGTACGCAGCGGTGTGCATCACGACATCGAGAAATTCGGTCACCAGAGGGTGTGTGACCGCCGTAGCCATGCGCCTGCCGCAGATGACGTACGGGGAGATGACCATGGCTGCCCCCGCCCGCTTCATCTTGCCTTCCGAGCCGGGGTTGGCCGCGCGCGAGACTATGTGTATGGACTCGTTCAGCCCCTTGGCCGTGAGCGCGATAAAGGTGTTGGTGGTGTCGTCCGGCAGGGCGCAGACGATGCCCTTAGCCCGCTCGATGCCTGCCTCAATGAGCACGTCATCGGCGGAGGCATCGCCGGCC
>DATNRD010000472.1:0-6997 GCA_036703665.1 Candidatus Obscuribacterales bacterium | reverse complement strand
AGGATAACGACTATCGGTAGGTCGGGCTTGCATCTGCGGGCATCTATTATGACGGGAACCATGGCAAGGCGCATCTTGTCCAGGCAGACCAGCAGCGCGGAAAAGGACCGCTCCTGCAGGAGACCAGAAGCAATCTGCGGGTTGCCCGTCGCCAGCACGGTGTATCCGAAACTGTTGAGCTTCTCGGTTAGCCGGCAGCGGGAGTCGGGCTCCGCGTCGCACAAGAGAAGCTGTTGTGAGCTCTGCACGTTGATGTTGATCATTTGGACACCTGCTCGCAAGGAGATAACGCACCGGTCGGTGCGCTTGTGGAACGCCAGATGGGAAAGATTAGCCCCGTATCATCATAATAGTGGTCGCTGGAATTCGCGAAGTACAGCCTTGTTTATAAGTTCGTACAGGCAGACTTATAAAAAGGGCGGTCTTAACGCCCGAAGACCTTCAACAAGCCGACCGATAGGAAGTACAGGCCGACAAGCGCGCCCATGACGATGAGCATGGAAAAGGCGGTCGGATCCGGTGTGATGATGGCGGCCACTACCGAGGCGCCGAAGACCGCGTATTTCCAGACCTTGAAGAGCTGCCGCGAGTTGACGAGTCCGGTGAAGGAAAGGGCAAACAAAACAATCGGCAGCTGGAAGCACAAACCCATGTACATGAGGATGGAGCTGACCAGCGATATGTAGAAGTCCAGGCGCTGGTTGATGGGCGACATCCCCTGCCCGAAAGCACCAAAAAAGTGCAGCATGGGCGGGAGCACGCAATAGTATGCGAACATTGCCCCGGCGATAAAGAGCAGCGGGCCGAGAACAACTATTGGCGCCAGCAACCGGCGTTCTGCCTTCGTCAACCCGGGGGCGACGAAGCCGGAAAGCTCGAAAAGGACATAGGGGAAAGCCAGGACCAGGCCAGTATAGAAAGCCACCTTGAAGTAAACGAGAAGCGGCTCTTCCAGTGACAGCGCCTGAAAGGTGATGTTGCCGGCCGGAGCCTCCAGCCACTGAACGACGCCCTTGCCGACGACAAGGCCAACGGCGATGCCGACAATTATGGCTATCAACGAGCGAATCAGGCGGTTCCTCAGCTCGTCGAGATGTTCCACAACGGTCATCACTTTCTCTTCGTGGGCGCCGTTGCCGGCGACCTCCGGCGGTTGCGCCGGACGATCGCCTCTTATCTCTTCTCTTCCTTCGACGAGCTCTTCCACGTTTCTGGCCCCGCCGGCAACCGCAAGCCTCGGTCAACTGTCCATGTACCGCATCTTACCAGGCTTGATTCACTCGGCCGGGCTGCCGAGGCGAGCGGCTGGCTCGTTGCGCTGCTTGACCGCCCAGTAAAGGACGATTCCGGCACACACGGCTACGTTCAAAGACTCGCAGGCGCTGTTCATCGGCACACGCACCCGGCAGTCCGCCTGCAACAGGACGGCATCCGGCAACCCCTGCCCCTCGCTGCCCAGGGCCAGCGCCACCGGGCCGGACATTTCCGTCTGCCAGTAGGTCCTGTCGGCCTGCATGTCGAGCGCGTAGACGCTCACGCCCGATTCTTTCAAGGCTAGAATCGCGTCATCGACGGGCAGGTCACCGACTATCGGCAAAGCATAGAGCGAGCCTGCTGCCGCCCGCACTACTTTCGGGTTGTATGGATCGACGGTGCCTTTCGTGAGAACGACGCCGCTGGCGCCGGCCGCTAAAGCGGTTCGAATTATCGTGCCGAGATTTCCCGGGTCCTGAATGGCCACTGCCACGACAACAAGCGGTGCCTTGCCGCGTACCACCTCGCTTATGCTGTGACGTGGGATTTCCGCCACGGCGATTATGCCTTCGGGATGCTCCGTGGTGGAGAGCTCGCGGAAAAGCTTGTCTTCCACGACCGCTACCTGGCTGATGTTGGCTGCATGACAGGCTCCCAACCCTTCCTTGAGAAAACTCTGGCTGGCCACAATGTCTCTTATGGGCACGTTTCTGGCCTGTGCCTCGTTGACCAGCTTTGCTCCTTCAATGAGGAACAGCCCGCTCTTCTCCCGCGCCGAGCGCTGGTGCAGCGAGCGGATCCTTTTAAGCAGCGGGTTGGCGGCGCTAGTGATTGGCTTTATGTCCATTGTCATCAACTGGCTAGCGCACGGGTGCCGCGCAGCGAAGCTGCGCTGTGCCCGATGGCAGTGCGAACCCAACCGGCAGGGACGTATCCTGGCGCGCCCCTACGTTAGCACGGCAGCCGCTCACCGATCTCAGGCGCTGACAGCCTGCCGGGCCAGTTCCGCCAGATTAGCAAACGCCGCCTGGTCGGACACCGCCAGCTCGGCCAGCTGTTTGCGGTTGAGCGTCACGCCGGCTTTGGACAGCCCGTTGATAAAGCGGCTGTAGTTGAGCCCGAGCGGCCGGCAGGCCGCGTTTATGCGCGTGATCCACAGGGCGCGGAAATCGCGCTTGCGCTTGCGGCGATCTCTGTAGGCGTTCTTCCAGGCCTGCATTATTGCCTGGTTTGCCGCTACGAAGAGCGTTGACTTGGAGCCACGAAATCCCTTTGCGTATTTGAGGATTTTCTTGTGGCGCTTTTGCAATACGTTACCGCGTTTGACGCGAGCCATCTTGCTCTCCTTCTTTGCTGTGATGGGTTGTTGCTTGAACTTAGGGCAGAAGGATGTCCTGCCTGCCCGCCATCGGGGAGGAGATTCCCTTAGGCTGGGCTATCCGTCCGCTGTGCCTTCGCTGTTAGCGGAGGTACTGGCGGTAGGGGAACATTTCCAGGACGGCCTGCTTGAGCTCAGGGGCTACTTCGGCCCAGCCGCGCAGGTGGCGCTTGACCTTGGGGGCCATCCACTCGTTGATGTGCCGCCTTCCAGCCTGCCTGCGCAAGATTTTACCGGTGGCTGTAATCTTGAAGCGCCGGGCAGCGGCTTTGTTTGTCTTCATCTTGGGCATGATGAGGCTCCGATCGATCGATTTACGCCGCCTCTAGCTTTTTGCCTCAGCTACAGCCGGTTTGGCCTTTTGCGGGTGCGGCGAAAGGATCATTATAACAGTCTTGCCCTCGAGTTTCGGCTCCCTGTCAATCATTGCTAAATCTTTCAGGTCGTCGGCGAAGCGATTCATGAGGTTGAGCGCCAGATCCGCATGCTGGACCTCGCGCCCCCTGAGCATGATGATCACCTTGATTTTGTCGCCGGCATTGAGGAACTTCTGAGCGCTGCGGACCTTCACCTGGTAGTCGTGGTCCTCGATCTTGTAGCGCATCTTGAGTTCCTTGACATCGACCACGTGATGCTTTTTCTTGGCTTCCCGGGCGCGCTTCTCCTGCTCGAACTTGTATCGCCCGTAATCCATGATGCGCGCCACCGGCGGGCTGGCATCCGGCTGGACCAGGAACAGGTCCAGCCCTTTCTCGCGTGCGGCTAACAAGGCTTCCTTGGTTGGGACAATCCCGAGCTGAGTACCATCCTCATCGATAAGGCGGACCTCTCGGTCGCGGATCCTCTCATTCAGCAGCGGCAATTCCCGTTTGGGCTCGGGTCGGCGGATGTCGCCTTTGTTGGCTGGTGTATTCAAGCGTGCCTCGTTAATCCTTTCCTCAAAGAAGAAAACCTGCCGAAGGTGGGACTTGAACCCACAAGGGCTAAATGCCCACTACGCCCTGAACGTAGCGTGTTTGCCATTTCACCACTTCGGCGCGCTGGGGTTTGATTTTACCGTAGGCTAATTTTAACGTCTACAAATTCGAGCCGCTTGAAATTGAAAGGCAGTGCTTGACCTCCGGCAGGGCTTCCGCTTTAGCCGTCCGCTGTGTACGGCATCAAGGCGATATCGCGAGCGCGCTTGATGGCGCGGCACAGCGCCCGCTGGTGATGGGCACAATTGCCGCTGATGCGCCGCGGCAGGATTTTGCCGCGCTCGGTGACGAACTTCTTCAGTCTGTTGGGGTCCTTGTAATCGATGGACTCCACCTTGTCTGCGCAGAACCCGCAGCTCTTGCGTCTTCTTACAGGTGTTTCCTGTTGAAACCGCGCCATTGAATGTCCTCCTGGTTAAAACGGAATTTCGTCGTCGCTGGCAAAGATTGCCTCGAGATCCTCCTGTCCGGATGCTTCGCCGCGGGCAGCCACCCTGGCCACAGGGCGATCGACAGGTTCGGAGGCAGGTCCGCCAGCGAGCGTTTTCGAAAGGTTTTCGACGGCGATGGCGTCAATCTCCGCCTCGCGCCTGCGTTGTCCGTCGGATGTCGTGTAGCTGTTCATCTGCAGGCGGCCGTCCACGGCGACGAGGTCGCCCTTTTTCAGCTCCTGCGCGCAGCGCTCGGCCAGATCGCGCCAGGTGATCACCTTGACCGGGTTGGACTCCGTCGTGCCGTCACGGTTTTGCGACTCCACGGCGATGGCGAACTCGGTTACGGCAATGTTGTTGTTTGGGGTGAAACGCTTTTCCGGCCCCCGAATGATCCGTCCTGAAACGACAATCTTGCTCATGCTCATGGCAGCACCTGCTGTTTGGAGAGGGCTCTACAAAAGGCTTCCGACGGACTCTTTTTCTCTGACCACGATGATGAAGCGGATGATGTCTTCGGATAAAGACATCCAGCGCTTGATCTGGGACACCGACTCGGTTTTCGCCTTGAAGAAGGTGAGGACGTAATAGCCGTCACGCATCTTTTTGACCTCGTAGGCCAGGCGGCGGCGCCCCTTCTTCTCGGTCGACTCGATTACGGCGCCGAGCCCCTTCATGTATTCCTCGACGGCGTTGACCGTCCTGTCGACGCCCTCTTCGTCCAGGTTGGGACGAACGATGTAGAGCGTTTCGTACTCTTTGAGTTTAGATTCTGCCAAGGCTTTCACTCCCTTCTGGTCGTAAGCGTCCTGCAAGCAGGCAAGGGACAAACATTGAGGACCGCTGTCGGTCCGCTTCGGCCTGTCCGTACAGGCAACCGGTAGATTTTAACATGCGTATTCTTCACATAGGCAATCTGCCGCGCCGCCAGTACACTTGATGCAACGAGGTATCGAGCGCTCATGGGTTACCCGGGACGAGTTCAAATCTTAAGCTTTGCTAGTGCGCTGGCGGTTGTCTGCGCCCTGGATCTGCTGGGCGTTTCGGCACCGGCGCAGGCGCGCGAGCAGTACCAGATGAACCACCCGGCGGGACAGCCGCCGCAGGCTCCTGTCGGGGGTGCAAACCCCTTCGGGATGGTGCCGAAGTTCTCGCCCGATTTCTGGAGGGTGCAACTTGCCAACCGGGTGCCGGCCGGCACAGTTCTTTCCGGCATCCTCGAAAACGACCTGTCCTCAGGCAAGAACAAGGCCGGAGACATCTTCGAGGTGAAGCTGCAGGACGGCTTTGTCGTAAACGGCGTTGAGGTCGTACCGCGCAATTCAAAGATAATCGGACACGTCAGTTCCGCCGTCCCGGCCAAAGCGCTGCGGCACGGGCATCCCGGCAAGCTGACGGTCAGTCTCCAAACGCTTGTTACACCAGACGGGCGCAGCGTCCCCTTTCATGGATTCATCGACCAGAACCCCAACCACCTGTCCAAACAAGAGCCGCCCAAGCGGCATGCCGGGCATCATTTCTCCGACATCGGGCAGAGCGTCGCCTCCTTTGCCGGCTCTTTCACCAGCGGCATCGGAGTGGTGCTCAACAAGCGCCACCGCGGGCTGGATTTCCAGCTGGACAAAGGCGAGGTCCTGCCCATCCGGCTGAACCGCAGCCTGGACATGCCTGCCGCTGGGGCAGCGCAAGCGGGCTCCGCCCCGGCGGTTCCGGGACTAGCCACCGGTACCGCAGCGGGCGTGCCGGGCCCGGCTCCGATTGCCGCGCCGGCAGCACAGAACCAGCCTGCTGTTGCCCGGCAGTTCGTGCCGGGCCTCGTCGGCCCCGACCCGGATGCCCCGCCTGTTGTCACCACGCCAACCGCGGCCGCACCCCCTGCGGTTCCGCCTGCCGCCGTGGAAGACCCGAACGCCATCTTCCAACAGTCCCTGCGCCCCCGCCCCCTGGCGGATATGCCAGATCCCTTTTAAATGCGCGGCAAATTAGACCGGTAACGGGGGCAGGGTTGGCGCCTGAGGCATCGGGAAGCGACATTGACCTTATGGTCACCGGAGACGTTGGGCTGGCGGACCTGCCCGTGGCGCTGAAACCTGCCGAAAACCGACTGACCGGGCCTGTAAACGCAGTCGTACTGACGACCGAAGAAGCCAGGGAGAAACACCGGGCCAAACACCATTTCCTTGAGACGGTGCTGAAAACGAAGAAGCCACTCGTGATCGGGAATAAGGATGAGCTGGCAGACGTTATTGGCGAGCAGACAGGTCAAGCCACACCAGACAAGCCGGGCTGAAATTGCGCAGCTGAGGGCAGTTGTGGCTCGCGACCGAGGATCCTGTATTCGTCGCAGCCCGACAAGAGGAGATCCGGCGTTCAGATGAAGCCTGTTACGACCACAGACTACACACCATTCTCCTGGTTGCGCAGGGATGACCTGTCCGGAAGTGGCGGCGCGATTCGGAGATTCAGTGAGGGCTGTTCAGAGATGGGTTCACCGATTTGAACAGGAAGGATTTGCAGCGGTGGCAGAAGCGGATCGACCCGGCCGTTCGGCGCGGCTCAACGATAAGCAACTAAAGGAGATCGAGTGTCTCTTGTGGGACTCACCCCGCCAGGTTGGCATGGCGGCGAATTAGGGGACGGTAAAACGCTTTCCGCCTTCATCAAGAAGCGCTTTGGCATCAACTTGCAGGTAAGGCAACGTCAACGAGTATTCCGCCAGCTTGGTTTTCGCCTCCGCAAGCCACGCCTAATGATCTCCCATGCTGATCCGGAGGTTCAGGAAAGAATAAAAAAACGGGTCATCGCGGAATTGTGTGTGGGTAAAGTTGCCGGATCTGCCATCACGACCGGTGGCTCAGTTAGACCAGACGGCAAGTCCTGCTCCTCTATGACCAGCGAAGGATTCATAGATGACCCCAAGGCGCTATCGTCTGGGTTGCATGGACAAAGATGCAACC
>DATNRD010000471.1:0-2888 GCA_036703665.1 Candidatus Obscuribacterales bacterium | reverse complement strand
CGCTCTTCAGCGCTTCGGCGCGCTTGACGGTGCGCCCGTTGACGGGATCGACAATCCCCGGAACACCCGGTACCACAGCCGGCCTCAAGAAAGGGTCAGCCATGCGGTAGTAGCGCTCCAGCGTGGCTCTGTTCACGTCTTTGGGCCAGTTGGCGGCAAAGACATGCTCGGGAGCATCGATCACGACGTTCGCCCAGATGAGGGAACCGCCGCCGACTCCCGCTGCCACCAGCCCCTGCAGGTTGATGAACTGCCTTATCTCGTACAGCCCCAGGCGCTGCCTGGTGGGTCGCCAGAGCTGCCTTCCCCAGAAGAAATGCTTGTCGCCGAGTTCCGGGAAGTTCGTGGCTTCCGGAGCCCCCGGTAGCGGTGGAAGGTTCTTGCCCTTCCAGCGGCGCCCGCGTTCCAAGACGCAAACGCTCTTGCCGGCCTGCGCTGCTCTGAGCGCCACCGTGCCGCCGCCGAAACCGGAACCGACGACAACTACGTCGAATTCCTTGGTCATGTCAAACTCCCCGGCGAGCCGTCCGGAAAACGGCAGCCCGCCATATTCGGGACGCCTTTAGGCGTCGCCCTGACGGAGCATGTCAGCTCCGTGGAAAAGCCGGTGATGCCACCAGATGTGGTGCACCACCCAAAAGCGATCTGCTTGCTGCGCGCGACATCAGACGCCGGTGCCCGCGACGCGAGCCGGTCTGACTGCTAAACAACACCGAAAGACCGCCTGGATCTCATGCGCTTATCGAAATGCTGGAACTTCGCGGCTTTGTCGGCTTGCTAGCCAGTTAACTTCTAGAAATACAAAGGAAAGTCAGGCTAAACCTAACGCATTCGCGAGCCCGCGAGCAATTTGGCAGAGTGGCCCTGAATTCAATTTCTCTAACATCTCGCCTTACCGCTTGCATGGTTAGCGGAGCACCCCGCGCAGATGCCCGGCTGGCGGCTTGGGCCCCTTGGCACTCGGGTGGAGGAGTGGGTTTTCCTGGAAGCTGGCAAGATGACATGCCCCCAGATGAGCTTGATCCGGAGCCTTGCTAACAGCTAGGTTTACATGGTCTTCTACTGCTTTCTGTTGCAGGTACCGGTTTCGTTCGGAAGTAGAAAAACCGCAAAACAACTTGCCTGGGCCCCGTTCTCCGTGCGCACACGCGCGAGACAGGGTGGCCTACATCACCAGGAGGATTGCGTCATGGCTGTGGAGCTAACGCAAGACAACACGCTTCGCTCGCGCAACCCTGCCAACATGCAGGTGCTGGGTGAGGTAGCCGTTTCTAGCAGGGACGAGATTCTTGCAACTGTCAGCCGCGCGCGTGAAGCGCAGGCTGCCTGGCGTGTGATGAGCATCCCTCAGCGCCTCCGGTACATCGAGCGTTTCCGCAAGGTTCTGCTGGCGCGCGCCGACGAGCTGGCTGAGCTCATCACGCGAGAAACTGGCAAGCCTTTGCTTGAGTCGCATGGTGGTGAGCTTTTCGGACCGCTGGAGACATGCCGGTGGCTGCAGCGCAACGCTGCCGCCGTTCTCTCGCGGCAGCCGGTGCGGCTCAATCGTGTATTCTTCCGCGGCAAGAGGTCGTACAACGTCTTCGAGCCGCTCGGAACGATCGCCGTCATCTCACCCTGGAACTACGCCTTCTCCATACCGGTGTGCACCATGCTCTCGGCTCTGGCCGCCGGTAATGCCGTGGTGCTCAAGCCGTCGCCCAAGACGCCGCTTGTGGCCAGGGCCATCGAGCGACTCTTCGTCGAGGCGGGCTTTCCGCCCGGCCTGGTTGGGCTGGTGGTAGGCGACAGGGAGGAAGCCCGGACGCTTATAAACTCGGATGTCGACCGGGTCATCTTCACCGGTAGCGTCGGCGGTGGCAAGGTGATCATGGCGCTGGCGGCCGCCAGGCTGTTGCCCGTCACCCTGGAGCTGGGTGGCAAGCACGCCGCCATCGTGCTCGAGGACGCTGATGTGGATAAGGTGGCTGCGGCCATCGTCTGGGGTGCCTTCACCAATGCTGGTCAGGCTTGCGCTTCCATCGAGCGGCTCTATGCCGTGCAACCGGTGGCGCGGCGTCTGGCCGGCAAGATTGCCGAGCTGACGCGCAAGCTGCGGCTGGGAGACGGGCTTGCCGCCGGCACGGACGTCGGGCCGCTCATCGACGACGAGCAGCTGCGGCGCGTCGAGTCCATGGTTGCCGAGGCAGTTGCTTCCCGGGCGCGTGTTATCGCCGGAGGCAAGGCGCGGCGCGACCTGGGCGGCTACTTCTTCGAGCCGACCGTGCTTGTCAACGTCAACCCCGGCATGCGCATCGCCCGCGAGGAGATCTTCGGGCCGGTGCTGCCGATCATCGTCGTCGCCGACGAAGACGAGGCGGTGCGCCTGGCCAACGATTCCAATCTGGGGCTGGGAGCCTCGGTCTGGAGCGGAGATATCGCACGAGCGGAGCGGCTGGCCAGGAGGATCCAGGCCGGCATGGTCTGGGTGAACGACGGGCTCTACTCGCACAGTTGCCCCGATGCCCCCTGGGGAGGCGTGAAGGAGAGCGGCTTCGGGCGGATGCACGGGGCGGTCTCGCTTAAGGACCTGGTCTACGTCAAGCACGTTGGCGTGGACCGGCAGGGTGCCAGGGACTGGCACTATCCGTATTCGGTCGAGCGGCTCGATCTCGTGCGCGGCGGCATCGAATTCTGCCATGCTCCCACACTGGCGGGTAGGCTGCGTGCCGCACTACGTGCGCTCAGGGCCTGGCTGCGCCTGCGCCGCCGCTGATCCTGTTGTGAGGTAGCGCCACAGTTGGGGTGGAAGGGACGGGCATGCCATTTGCCTGGCGTGCCCGTCCCTTTCTGCTTTTGGGACAACTGCGACAAGGTGTAGTACCTTTCGCGAAAGAAGAATAGCCGAG
>DATNRD010000470.1:0-6982 GCA_036703665.1 Candidatus Obscuribacterales bacterium | reverse complement strand
CGACACATACTGCTTAGGCTCTTCGAGCGTGAGCTGAGCTGCAGCATTTTGGAATAGTTCGCTGGCGAATGTTCGCTGTCCAAAGCGGTCAGTTTTTCCGTCGTGCATGCCATACGGTTCACCCTGCGCATAGATAAATCTGCCGCTATTGGTCTGGTAATACCCGTCACATGCCAGAGACGTCACCATTTCTGCGTAAGCTTCGGGGTGGCTGCCGGCCATCGACTGCTCGGTCGCGGCGAGCGCACATGTACCCTTTGCGCCCTGCTTGATCGATTCTGGATGAGCAATTTGATGTGCAAGCGACGCTACCAGCTCTTGCGACTGCTCGGGGCTCATCAGCATCGGATTCGTCGGATCGTTAGCGGCGATTCGCTCGAGGCTTGCATAAACCCGCTCTCTCTTCTCGAGAGGCAGCTTATCGATGTCGGCCAGATCTTGTTTGAGCTCCTTCTGCTGCTCGGGTGTCAAGTCTTTCATCTGGACCAGCAGTTTGTCTGCTCTGGATTCAACGCGCGCGCCTTTGCCATCCAGCGCCTCCTCGGTGCCATCGGCAAGCCGCTTCACTTTATGGTCCTTGTCGAGGGCGACGGTGTAACTACCGTCCTTATCATCGACCTTATCCACCGGTTTCCTGGATTCGACTGTGTTCCCTTTGGCGTCCGTTACGCTGACAGTGACTTTGCCACCTTTCCGTTCGAAAGTGGTGACCTCTCCATCCGAGTTGGTAATCTCGGTAACCTTCCCTGCTTTATCGCGCCGAATTCTCGTGCCGTCCTTGTTTATCTCCAGCGTTGACTTGTCCGATGCAGTAAGTTTGAGATTGTCGCCATCCCTGGTGATGCTATCGAACGACTCGGTCTTGTTTCCCTGAGTGACTTCGGCTCCACCACTTGCCGTGACTCTGATATCGGTTACTTTGTTGTGGTCGTCCCTGATCTCGTATCCGATGACCCTTTCCGCGGACGTACCAGGATCCGCCTTGGTTTCTGCGATATGGGAGTTGGGATTGTACTTGGTTTCAGTACCGACTTTGAATTGATTGACCGTGCGCTTGTATGCAGTGCCATCAGGAGCGACTTCCTGCAAGGCTATCCTGTTTACGTAATCTCTGAGCTCATAACGGCCATCTGATCCCAGCTTGAATTCGGTTGGGGGCCCGCCACGTATAGTGACCGACCCATCCTTGTCGACCGACACGTATTGGAAAGCCTGCTGGCCGGTCTCTGCATCCCGCCACTTACCGTCTTTGCCCTTCTCGATGACCCTTCCTGCTGATATCACGGTACAGGGCTCACCCTTGTCGTTGTATTCAATACGGGCGTCCCTTCCATCCGGCAGCCTGAAGTATGTCACTCTGCCCTGCTCATCAGTAATCAGCTCTGGGGCGACCCGGTCGGCACGACCTACATCGAACGACTGATCGCCGGCTTTGCCTAGATAGGTCGCGTTGGCATCCTTCAGATTGGCGGAGGCGCCCTCGAATTTCACAGTCGGAAGATCGGCTGAGCTAGGCGTCCGTCCCAGGCTGCGCTGCTCCGCCTGCTGCTGCTCCTGGTATTTCATCGCTAGCGACTTTTCCTGCTCAGACACCGCCAGCTCGGTCTGTCTGGCATTGCTGTCGGTTTCCTTCGGTGCATCATGGACTTCGCCGGGCAAATCATTATCGTGGGCCGTCATTTGCTGAATCTCCTCTTGTCCTGCTGAGTTTGTTGTGTGGACCGCTTACCGCCGTTCTGGTCTTGCTGGTTGTTCCGGCCGGGGTGCTCCTGATGGCGACCACGCTGGCGGAACACCCGAACCAGGAACTCCTGATCCGCCCTCTCCGTGACCTGTAAACCAGGGCTCCTGCGTTGGCCCGCCCGGCGCCGGCACACCGCCTGCCGGTGTTCCATCTGCCCGGTACTCCTGCTTTGTGCCGTCCGGACGTGTCAGTATCACTCGGCCGTTCGGCTCTGCCACGCTGACCGAGCCATCCGGATACTTGGCTGTGGCCGTACCGTCTTCGTGCTGATATCGGTACGTCCCATCCTTCCAGACCTGAATCTTGCCTTTCCACACGGATCCGTCCTTAGTGGTCCAGGTGTGTCCGTCTGTGGTCGTCCAGGTACTGCCGTTCTCCTCGGTTACGCTCACGAGCTTGCCGTCGGTGCCGTATTCGAACGACCGCTTGTTACCCAGGGCATCGGTGGTTTCACGGACTCTGCCGTCACGCCCTTGCACCACCACACCCTCGCCGGGACGGACATGCGCGATCGCGCCGTCCCGTTGGACGACACAGACGTCATCGTCACCGGCGATCACGATGTCGGGAAGGCTGGAATCATGGGCGCGATGTCTGGCATTGATCTGGTCCATTTTTCTTGCCACGGCTGCGCGGTCGCGCATGCTCATATGATTGAGCTCATCAGCAAGAGCGTCGGTATCCCCTTTCTCTGCCTTCGCCGTTAAGACTTCTGCTTTGGCTGCTATTTTTTTGTCGTTCATGTCTGTAAGACCCTCTCAAGCGACGTGCGAACGGTTTGCTCGAGGTCCTGGCGCGGTACTACTGGCTCCAGCGCTTTGCGGGCTTCGCAATTGCTCAGGAAGCCTGAGCAAAAATTGGAGCAATCAGTCTCTGGCCTGCAGCGCTTCGGTATTCCTGATCTCGATCCAGCGTTCCCGCCGTGTGCTCTGGCGAGCGCCCTGGCGGCATTGCTTGTGTTCTGAAGCGCTGTGACTACGGTTTACTCAGCTGCCAGTTTGTATGGACTCTGATTATGACTCTGCCTTGCGCTACCCTGACGAAGCCCGGGCTTTGCTTGGTTTGTTGTCGACCCGTAGTGTAAACCCCAGCAGGTTAAAGGGACCGCCTGTATTCTCAGTCCCTGGTCACCTGTAGGGATTTACTGGGCACCCGTAAATTTTAGGGAGGGACAGACCGGACAACTCATAGAGGCTCGTCGTGACAGCGAGGACCGCCCGATCAACCAGTCGGCATAGGGGGTGGCGGGGGCGGCGGGCGCTTAAGCACTCTTTGCGTAATCCACATCCTCGAATTCCCTGTGAAAGTCGTCGAGGCTCATCTGGAAGACACCGTCATTCGGATCATCCAACTTGCGGGCACGAAACTTTGGCTCTCCGTGTCCCCAGGGATTGCGCAACGTCACCATGCGGGTTTCAGGATCGTATCCGGTCACTGTGAAGACGTGATTGGTGGGTACCCCGGACCTGTCCGTGTAACCGTCGCCCGAGTCCTCATCCTCATATGCGGTGCTCGCCACCACGGGACGCCCCTCCCGCATGGCGGCGGTCAACTTTTCGTGAGTGGTTTCCTTGGAGGTCTCAGACAGATCATCGTGATCGACAGTCTTGCCCGTCAAGAGTGGCATGACATCTCGCCCATACCCCCCGTCGTCAATGCTATCGGTCGTGTACGTGTAATGCTCGTCGGATTGCTTCGCCTGACGCTTTCCGTAGGCCTTTTCCAGTACCGCAACCCAGATGCCGTCATCGGTCGGCGCGGCACCATGACATAGCTCGGCCTGCGTGGGCTCGTCAATGGTCACCGGGTGCTTTGGATCTCCAGGGAACGTGACCGTGTATGTGCCGTCCCCGTTATCCTCAATCATGTTCTTGATTTGTTCTTTGCCTTCAGGCGTATTGGCGAGCCCTGCCAGCGATGCCATGAATGGGCAGTCTCCCACTTTGCGCTGTCGAACTGCTTCGGGCCGAATGCTGTCCACAGGGTTGCTGTTGACACCCCAGAGGTTCCTGCTGCCTTGCTTGAGTGCCCGGCCCGAGGATTTCAAGTTGCCATTGATGTCCTCGACTAGTTCTTGTTCGTCCTCGCTCTTTTCCTGCTTCTTCGCGAGCTTCGTGAGCTCTCGTATGTCCTTTCTGGTTACTCCGTCGTCCTCATCAAAATTCTCATCGTTGCTGAGCTCTTCCAGCTCCTCGCGCTTGCTCTTGAGCAATGTCACCAGTTGAGCGTCCTTGCCTTTGTAATCGGAATCCTTCATGGCACGATCTATTTCATACTCACTCACGAAGCCGTCTTTGTCCTTGTCGAGCCTGGTGAAGTTGTCATCGAATAGCTCTTCCACGTCCTCGGCTTGCAGCTTGGAATCAGGAACGCCGTCGACCTTGATTTTTTCTTCTTCCTGCAACCGCAGGAGAGTCTGGCTGTCTTCTACCGTTCGCTTGTCTATCCCCTTGAGATAAATTTCACACATCTCTCGGGTAGTCTCCGGGGTGTCGCTCCTGATCGCATCGTGCAGGCTTTCGCCGTACACTCGCCTGTAGTAATTGTCCATTTGTCGGATTTCTTCAGAGTTCATGGACTTCAGCGTTTCACGAATCTCCTGATTGGGATTCGTGCGGTCGGTGTGCAAATAAGAATGCCAGGAATAAGCCTCACGGCTCTTGTCGATCGCAGTTCTCAGTCGATCGGCCTTGGCTGCCAGCGGATCGTTGGACGTGAAGTATTTATCGAATCTCTCCTTGTCTTTGCCCTCCAGGAAGGCGTAATCCTCCGTGATGGTCCGACCGTACTTCTGGTGGTAGATTCCCTTGAGTGCTTCGCGCTCGGCGTCATTGAGCCTGTCCAGGCGATCGAACGCCTTACCACTCCAGATCATGTCTCGGCGATTGCTTTCCTTGTCCAGGGAGGTGCCACCAAAAATAGAATCGCTCCTTCCATTGAGCTCTTCGGCAAGCCTGGTTAGTTTTTCGCGATCGACCGGCTCTTGCACCACTTTCGTGGTGCCGTCGGGCAATGTGTCCGTTACTCGGCCGTTTGGCTCCTTCACTGTAATCGTGCCGTCCGGCTTCTTGATCGTTTCCTTCAATTCTTCATTTACTTCCCGATAGGTACCATCTCGCTCGACGGAAATGGTGCCCTTCCAGGTGCGGCCGTCTGTCGAACTCCATGTTTCACCGTCAGCGGTAGACCACGTCACGCCATTCTCGTCGGTTACTCCCGTGAGCCTCCCATCTGGGTCGTAAGTAAACGACCGTGTCTTGCCGGTAGCATCTACGGTTTTCTCCACTCTTCCAGAGAGATCTTCCACAACAGTGTCCTGCTCGCTCGGATGCATGCCGTCGCAAACCACAGTCGAGTCCCCATCGAAGATTGTTATGGGTAGCTGTTTGAGGAATGCATAGCTGCCGCTGGTTCTTTCCTTGCCACTTTGATAATCTGCTTTTCGTTGTTCAGTCTCCGCCTTGTATTTGTCAACCATCTCTCGCCGGGCGGACTGAATGTCGACCAGGACCTCGTTCAACTCGAGATGGTATGGGTGGACGGCGGCATCGCCTGCCTTGTCTGGCGACGTGGCATCAGTTTGCTCGAGTGCCATGTGTAGTGCTCCCCGCTTCAATGCGTCTGTTGGTGGGCAATCGCTGGAGTATTTCAGGAAGGATCTCAGCGGCCGGTTGCGGACTTGCAGTGGTCCCGCGATCAGACCTTGATCCCGCCTTTCCCGCCATGTGCTTTGATAAGCGCCGCAGCGGCGTTGCCTCGGTTGTTGAGCGCTGTGACTACGGTTTACTCAGCTGCCAGGTTGTATGGACTCTGATTGTGACTCTGCTTTGTGGCGCTCCGGCAGTGCCCTGGCGCTACTCGGCTTTTTGTCGAACCGTAGTATGAACTCCAGCAGGTTAAAGGGACCGCCTGGGTGCACAGTCCCTGGTTACCTGGCTAATCCTACGCGGCAGTTCAGAAATTTAGGCGGGACCGACGAACGCCCGGACTCTCTGAGCGCGGTCGTCGGGGGCGGCATACCCAGATGCCGTCAAAGTTGGCATATCCGGAAGCAAAACGGTGCGGGAGTTTTCCTGGAAACGCGGACATCTTGCCCGCTCCTTAGGCGGGCGTCCCACCCGCGCCCCCAGGGATTGCACCGATTACATATCGCTAACTGAACGGCATTGGTGGGACATCTTAAAGCTGCGGGCATCCCCCACCTGCCTCCGGGGAGGCGGCTCTTATCCGGATGGGCGGTTGCGCCTGAGCTGGCTGTTTGTTTGCTCCAGTTCGAGGCGCATCTCTGCGACGGACTGATATCGGCTCTGGGGATCCTTGGCTGTGGACTTCTCCACTATGCGGTCAAAGGCCGAGCCGGGTGGTATGTCTTCCCGGTAGAGGGACGGGGCCGCCGTCGACTCCTGGAGAATTTTGACCTGCAAAGCATCCATCGACTCGTCCTCGAACGGCTGTCTGGCAGTCAGCATCTCAAAGAGGATCACACCAAGAGAATAAATGTCCGTCCTGGCGTCCGCTGGCGTGCCCCTCAGCCGCTCGGGGGCGAGAAACTGGAGCGTGCCGACGACGCTGTCCTCTTTCGTGAGGCGTGTCCGCGTACCTTCCAGCAGGTGAGCGAGACCGAAATCCACAATCTTCACCCAGTCGGCTCGATTGCTTCGGTGCTGCAACACGATGTTCTCCGGTTTGAGGTCCCTGTGGATGATCCCCTGATCATGCGCTTCCTGGAGCCCCCTGCAGACCTGTATGAGTATGGTTGAGGTTGTGAGGAGCGGTAGAGGGCCTTCCCTCTCGATCTTGTCCAGAAGCGACTCGCCTTCGATATAGTCCATGACAATGTATGGGCGCTTGCGCTCAGTCAGCCCGTAATCGTGGACAGCTACGACATTGTAGTGGTTGATTTGGCTTACCGCACGCGCTTCGCGCTCGAACCGTTCTATCGCTGTCTGGTTGGCCCTGGACGGTAGCAACATCTTGATCGCTACGAGCTTGTTCAGGCGCGGATGCCTGGCTTTGAAGACTATGCCCAAGCCGCCCTCGCCTATCACATCCAGAAACTCGTAACTAGCCGCAAGTCGCGTTCCCGCAAGGTCACCGCGCTCCAGGACCGCTTCGTTGCCTTGCCCCAGCGCCGGTGGTACCGCCGTGGCCAGTGCCTGGGTCCTCAGGTTCGCTCGGATCCTGGCTGCCAACTCCTTCATGGAGAACGGCTTGGTCAAGTAATCGCTGGCTCCGGTG
>DATNRD010000469.1:0-3508 GCA_036703665.1 Candidatus Obscuribacterales bacterium | reverse complement strand
CGACTACCAGGCCCAGGTCTTCCAGCGCCAGATCGCATTCAATTTGATCCCGCATATCGACAAGTTTCTCGACAACGGGTACACCAAGGAAGAAATGAAAGTCGTTCAGGAAACCCGCAAGATTCTCGAGCTCCCCGACCTGCCGGTTACCTGCACGGCAGTCAGGGTGCCGGTCGTCATCGGGCACAGCGAGGCCGTCACCGTAGATCTCGAGCGCCCGCTGAGCCCGGCGCAAGCGCGCGAAGTTCTCGCCAACAGCCCGTATATCGAGGTGTGGGACAACCCAGACGAGGCGATCTACCCCACGCCCATCGACGCAGCCGGAGAAGATCCAGTATACGTAGGACGAATCAGGCGGGACACCTCATCGGAAACCGGCTTGAACATGTGGGTCGTTGCCGACAACTTGAGAATCGGCGCAGCACTGAATACGGTGCGCATCGCCGAGTATCTCGTCCAGCACCAGCTCGTGAGGCAGAAGGTGAGCACCTAGGAGCCGGCCCCGCTATGGCAGGCGGAGGCGCTGCGACAAAGGCAGCCTCGAAGAGCAACATACACAATCCCCAGAGGAGGACAACCAGTGATTAAGACGGACGTGCCGCCATTCGGGCGGGTCATCACCGCGATGATCACACCGTTCAACGACGAGATGGAGATCGACTACCGAGCCGTCGAACGCCTGGTCGCACACCTGATCGATACCGGCACCGAAGCGATAGTCGTTGCGGGAACGACCGGGGAAAGCCCGACTCTGGAAGAGTTCGAGAAAAAGGAACTGCTCAAGGCGGTCCTTTCGGTCGCCAAAGGCCGGGCAAAGGTCATTATGGGCACTGGCTCCAACTCCACGTCCAAGTCAGTCCAGGCCTCACGCGAAGCGGAGAAGCTCGGAGCCGAAGGTCTGCTCGTAGTGGCTCCGTACTACAACAAGCCCTCGCAGGAAGGCTTGCTGGCTCATTTCACTGCGGTAGCGGAAGCCACGGCGCTGCCTGTCATGGTGTACAACATTCCCGGGCGAACCGGGGTGAACATAAACGTCGACACGGTCCTGGAACTGGCGAGCAGGCGCCCAAACATACAGGCGCTCAAGGATGCCACCGGCAACGTCGACCAGGCAGGCGAAATCGCCGGCAAGGCTGGCGAGGACTTCCGGATTTACTCCGGTGACGACTCGCTTACGCTGCCCTTCCTGTCCGTGGGCGCCTCCGGTGTGGTCAGTGTTGCCAGCCACGTGATCGGCCCGCAGGTCAAGGACATGATCAGCGCTTTCTTCGACGGACGGGTGGATGATGCGCGCCGCCTGCACTACGAGTGCCTTCCCCTGTTCAAGGGCTTGTTCGCTGCTCCCAACCCGACCTGCATCAAGTACGCTCTCTGGAAAATGGGGATCTGCAAGCCGCACCTGCGCCTGCCGCTCGTCCCCCTGGGCAAGCAACAGCAGGAGGCGATGGACAAGCTTATCAAGGAACAAAAGGTGGCGGCAAAAACGCCCACAGCCTGAGGAAATCCGCTGTGTCGCCGAGCAACTCAAAACCAGCCGACAGGGGAGGCGATCCAGCCCCCGGAAACGTGTCCAAGAACATCGGTTCTGGTGGCGGATTGAAGATAATTCCGCTGGGCGGACTGGGTGAGATTGGCAAGAACACCATGGCCATCCGCTATGGCAATGACATGATGCTTGTCGATGCCGGGCTCGCCTTCCCTTCCGAAGATATGATCGGCGTGGACCTGGTCCTGCCGGACATAAGTTTCCTGGTCGAGAACCAGGACAAGGTCAAGGGGCTGGCCATCACTCACGGACACGAGGACCACATCGGCGGCATACCGTTCATTCTCAAGCAGATGAGCATCCCGGTCATCTACGGTCCGGCGCTGGCTCTGGGGCTGCTGGAAGGCAAACTGAAGGAATTCGGGCTGGAGGATCGCACAGTCATGCGGCACGTGCGTCCCCGGCAGCAAGTGAAAATCGGCTGCTTCACCGTAGAGTTCATCCGCTGCACGCACTCGATTGCCGATTCCTTCAGTTTGATCATTCGCACTCCCATTGGCACGCTGGTGCACACAGGGGACTTCAAGTTCGACTTTACGCCGGTGGACGGGGAGCAATTCGACATCGCGCGCCTGAGCACGGCAGCCGAGGAGGGTGTGTTGCTGCTCATGAGCGACAGCACCAATGTCGAGCGCGAAGGGTACACTCCCTCCGAGCGCACAGTCTGGAGAAAGCTGGACGAGGTGTTTGCCAATGCCCAGAAGCGCATCATTGTCACGACCTTTGCCAGCAACGTGCACCGCATACGGCAGGTTCTCCAGGCGGCCATGAAGTACGACCGTAAGGTCACGGTGCTGGGGCGTTCAATGCTCAATCTGGCGGGAATTGCGCGCGATCTGGGATACATGAGCTTCCCGGACGGGCTCATCCTGCCTCCGGAGCAGATCAATCAGCTACCACTGGACAAAGTCGTAATCCTGACCACCGGCAGTCAGGGAGAGCCGCTGTCAGCGCTCACCCGCATCGCCAACGACGAGCACAAGCAAATACAGATCGTGCCGGGCGACACGGTGGTCATCTCGGCAACTCCAATTCCCGGCAACGAGCGTTCCATCGCCAATACGATCAATGCCCTTTTCCTCCGCGGCGCGGATGTCATCTACGGACGTGACGCCGGCGTACATGTCTCCGGTCATGCCTGCCGTGAAGAGCAGAAGCTGATGATCAATCTCTGCAAGCCCAAGTTCTTCATGCCCATCCACGGGGAATATCGCATGCTGGTGCGCCACGCCGAGCTAGCCGTGGAGTGCGGCGTGCCGAAGGAAAACACGTTCGTTCTGGACAACGGCGACGTGCTGGAGCTGACCAAGGATAAAGGACAGCGCGGTGCCCGCATCAAGTCCGGGATCGTCCTGGTCGACTCGTCGCGAGCCTGGGAGATAGACGAGCAAATCGTCGAACAGCGCCGTCACCTGGCAGAAGACGGTCTGCTGTCCATAGCAGTCACGCTCAATCACCAGCGCAACATCCTTGCCGGCCCGGACATCAGCATGAAGGGCCTCATACTTCCCAGAGGCACGGCACCGGAGGAGTTCGTTCTGTCCATAAAGGATGTTCTGGTGCGCATCTTGCGTGAGGCGGCACCGCTGCCCGAATTGTCAGGGTCTAAACTGCAAGACTATCTGCTGGCAGAACTCTACCGCCACTTCGAGGAGAACGTGAAGTCGCGCCCGCTGATTCAACTGGTAGTTCAAGAAGTCGTCCTGAGCAAGACGAAGGCCAGTCCTCGGTCTGCATCGTCTTCCAACTGAGAGTCGCGTATGACCTGGCGCGAGATCAGCGCTGCAGAACTAAATTGCTTGAGAGAGCCGCTCATCATCGATGTCCGTTCTCCCTGCGAGCACGACGCCGAGCGAATTCCTGGTTCTTGCAACGTGCCGTTGCTGTCGGACGCAGAGCGAGCGGACGTCGGCACAATCTACAAGTACAAGGGAGAGGTGGCAGCCAGACGCCAGGCGCTCG
>DATNRD010000468.1:0-2801 GCA_036703665.1 Candidatus Obscuribacterales bacterium | reverse complement strand
CCCAATTTTCCCAGCGCCAGACCCAGCTTTTTGTAAGCATCGATCGATTTTGGATCCGCCTCTGTGGCCGCTCGGTAGCGCTTCACGGCCTCTTGCAGATCACCCTGGGCTTCGGCGAGCTCACCGAGGCCGAGCAAAGCCGGTAGGCATTTGCCGTCGTAAACGAGCGCCACGTCGAACTCGGTTTTTGCCTCACCCGGATGGTTTGCCTTAAGCTCAGCTTGCCCGAGGGACACGTGAGCCTCGACGGACTGGATATCAAGCCGTACAGCCTCCCGCAGTTCCCGCGCGGCCTCGCTTATTTCCCCTGATTTCAAGAGGGCCTTGCCAAGCAACAGGTGAGTCTCAGCAGACTGAGGCTTGGCTTCGACCGCTTTCCTGTATTCGGCAATTGCCGCGGGCAGGTCGCCGGACCCTTCGAGACGTTTGCCCATGTCCTCATGCAGTGCCGCGGAGCAGGACGCGAGCCCCGCAAGAACAACTAGGGAAAGCAGTAGCTGGCAGGCTGTTCTCATGGTAAACCCCCTCTCTGGATCGGTACCATTATACGAACAAGAGCGCCAATGGAAGGTTCTGTCCGGTCTTTGCGCCTGCCGGGAAAGTGGTAGCATATGTGGTATCATGGTAATGCGCCAACGAGAAGGGCACCGCTTCTGGTACTGCGATTCGCAACATACAGACGGGAAGAATTCCCTATTATGGGGGAGCTTTCTCCGATACGCAAAGAGGAAGGCAGCCTTTATGAAATCTAATTGTTTGCAATCAGCCCAGCGCAGCAGCACGCACGTGCTATAAATGGAGTGAGGTAAAAGGGCCCTGCGGCCATTTTCTGCCTGGCATCCGGGGAGGTTTGTTAGCTTTGGAAAGTCTATTGCCTGGGGGTTGGTCTGCCGTACTGGTACTGTCAGCCTGGTTCGTGTTCTTCTACTTTTATCACGGTCTTGGCATCACCCTCGGTTACCACCGCTTGCTGACGCATAAGTCGCTTGTCGTGCCCGACTGGCTCAAGTATCTCATCGTTTCAGGCGGATACCTCTGCTTGATGGGCTCTCCCGTTGTCTGGGTCGGCGTCCACCGTCTCCATCACCAGAAGGCCGACATCCCGGGCGAGGATCCGCATGCTCCGGAAGAAGGGTTCTTCCACGCTTTATTGGGCTGGATGACCAAGATGAGCAGGATTCAATCTGACGAGGAGCTGAAAAAGCAAGTGAAGGACCTGCTGGCTGACCCTGTCTTCCGGCTGCTCGGTGACACTCATAGCCCGAAGCCTGCTGTCATGTGCCTGGCCATCTGCATCTTGTACAGGCTGGTTCTCTTTCTCCTTTTCGGGACCGGCGTCCTGGTCATGAACTTGATCGCCACCTTCACGGTTTTCTTTGCTCCACAAATGGTCAACACAATCTGCCATATCCCCAGCCTCGGCTACCGCAACTTCCAGACCAAAGACAAGAGCCGCAATGTCTGGTGGGTCGGATTGCTCGCCCTCGGGGAAGGTTGGCACAACAACCATCACGCCATTCCAACTTCCGCGCGTCACGGCATGCGCTGGTTCGAGTTGGACGTGACGTGGATGGCTGTCTGGCTGCTGGAGCGGCTCGGTCTCGCTAAAAATGTCGTACGTCCTGGCCGTAGTCCGGTAGCCGTCGAAAGCGCCGCAGTTGACGCTCCTGTTCTGGAGCCGGTCAGCACGAGCGGACGTTCTTCTCGCAGACGGCGTCACTGAACCGAGATGCCACCAACTAACTGAGCTTTGCCGAGCAGGGCCGGGTCGTGCCCAGCATACCGGATGGGTGGGCGCAGCCTGCCCCTTAAAACTCTGTTCGAGCGCTCCAAGCGTCAGACGCCCGCCGGAGAAACAGATTCTACAGTTCGATAAGACGAAAGCGGTGCGGCTTCAGCTTTTCGGCTTCCAGATCGGATCCTGAAACTGCGACTTGCTGGGCTCGAACCACCGGGTCATGGTCATCTTCTGTTGAGTGTAGAACTGGATGCTCTCGCGTCCCTGGATATGAAGGTCGCCGAAGAAGGAGTTGTTCCAGCCGGTGAAGGGGAACCAGGCCATGGGAGCGGGAACCCCGACGTTTATGCCAATCATGCCGGCGTTGAAGTGGTGCTTGAATTCACGAGCCGTGCGCCCGCTGCTTGTGAAGATTACCGCGCCGTTGCCGTATGGGCAGTCCCTGCCGATAGCAATCGCCTCTTCCAGCGTGTTGACGCGCACCACCGACAGTACCGGTCCGAAGATTTCCTCTTTGACTATGGTCATTTGCGGGGTAGCCTTGTCGAAGATGGTGGGGCCGAGATAGAAGCCATCGGGGGCCTCCGGGACGCTCACCTTTCTTCCATCGAGGACAAGTTCAGCCCCCTCGGCACAGCCTGCCTGGATCAATCCTTCGATTCTCTTGCGGTGGTCTGCTGTAATGACAGGACCCATGTCGACGTTGTCGCCGGTGTCCGTCCGGCCGACCTTGATGCGTGATGCAGACTGCGCCAGTTGGGGGACCAGAATGTCGGCTGCATCGCCTACCGGCAGCGCCAGGCTTCCGGCCATGCAGCGCTCGCCGGCGCAGCCGAAGGCCGAGGCCTGCAGAGCCTGTACGGTCTGCTCCATGTCGGCGTCGGGCATGATGATGATGTGGTTCTTGGCGCCGCCGGCCGATTGGACGCGCTTGCCGTGGGCGGTTCCAGTTTCGTAGATGTATCTGGCCACCGGTGTGGACCCGACAAAGGACACCGCTTTGACAAGCCGGTGCGTGAGCAGCGCGCCAACTGCCTCTTTGCCGCCGTGCACGACGTTGAAA
>DATNRD010000467.1:0-6000 GCA_036703665.1 Candidatus Obscuribacterales bacterium | reverse complement strand
ACGGCGCAAGCGCCTGCACTACGGCGCAAGCGCCTGCACTACGGCGCAAGCGCCTGCACTACGGCGCAAGCGCCTGCACTAGACTCCCTGGGTGCCCAATCAAATCCGTCGTAAAACGGCATTCGGCCTAGACGGCTGCTTTGGCGGCTGAGGCTACTCGGATGATCTCTTTGCAAAATGCCGGAAGGTCATCCGGGGTTCGGGATGTGATGATGCCGCCGTCTTCCACGACCTCGCGATCTACCCACTTGGCACCGGCATTTATCAGATCGTCCTTGATAGCCGGATAGCTGGTGACCGTCTTGCCTTTGACGACACCCGCCGATGCCAGTACCCAACCGCCGTGGCAGATGGCAGCCACTATGTTCCCTGCTTGCAGCGTTTTGCGCACGATGTCGAGCGCGGGCTGATTCATGCGAATCTTGTCCGGAGCCCAGCCGCCGGGCACAATCACGATGTCCCACTTCTGGTTTACGAAATCCTGTGTTTGTCCGTCCACCTGCACTGGCACGCCGTACTTGCCCTGGTAGTTCTTTTCGCCGATGCCCGCGACCTTGACCGTGGCTCCCGCTTCCTGGAAGCGATACAAGGGATAGAAGAGTTCCCGGTCCTCAAAGTTCGGAGCAGCAAAAATCAGAACGTTTTTCCCCTTCAGTTCCATGGCCAGAACCTCCGTCTCAAGATAATGGAGCACCCATTTTACGTGGTCGGGACTCCTGTTGACTGTCGACAAATATGACTACATAATTGACTACATGGAGGGCCAGGCGATGAAGGCGGAGCGCTCAAGAAACAGGCAGCCTACGGTACGCGTTAACGCACAAGCGAAGGAAAAGCTTGACCGCATTCAAGCGCAAACCGACCTGAGCCAGCCAGCTCTTCTGGACCAGGCCATCGAGCTGCTGGAGAGGAAGCTTATGGCTGAGCAAATGAGGGCCGACTTCGAAGCCATAGCTGATGACCCTGAAACGCTGGCAACATACCAGGCAGTTACAGGCTCATTCGATGGTGCTGTCGGCGACGGCTTGAAGCGGGAATGACCCAGCAGGTTCAAGCCGGTGATCCCCAGGAGTACAGGCGGGGAGAAGTCTGGTGGGTGGACTTTGGCGCGCCGCTCGGCCGCGAGGCAGCCTTTTTCCACCCGGCTGTCATCGTGTCGAAGCAAGAGTTCAACGAGGTTGCGCCCAGGCTGGGTTGGCTTATCGTTGTGCCGGGAACAAGCACGAGGCTGACCGTACCGCGAACCGATAGGATTCCGGTAACCCATTACGAAGTTGCCAACAGCCCGGCCAATTGCTTGGATCACACGACTTACTTTCAGTGCGAGCAAGTGCGCTGCGTGTCGACGCTTCGCATGCGGCGCTTGATTGGCATGATCGAGAAACATCACCTGCGCGAAATTGAAGACCGATTGTGTTTGGTAATGGACTTGTTCAAACGCTAACCCCGCATAGCCTGTGGACCATAACCGGATCAGGACGCCGCGAAGCGCGGTCACTGCGCGAAATTGACGGGCGTATAGCTGTGGGGTACGCTGAAGATTTGATGAGCAATCTAGCCGCAGCTTCCCTATGCGTTTCCGGTCTCATTCGGGTGTTTTCGTTTTGTTTGGCCTTGTACTGTCGAGCCTGTTTGCTTGCGGGCAACCGAATGGTGCTAACGAAAAGCAAAATGCTGCGAGTCCCCTACTGGACCGCAAAGCCATTGCCAATGAGGTCGGGCTCTACATGCGGACTGGCGATGAGCTGTTGAAGAACAACAAGCCAAAGGATGCTGTGAATGCCTACGAACGAGGCCTGAAGCTTTTGGAGAAGCTGGAGAAGCTGTCTCCGGCACCTCCTGCCAGCGGCCAATTTCCGACTCTGTTGGCTGCGAGATTTCGCTACATGCGGGGTCTGGCCCAATCGCAGGCAAAAATAGCGAATCAACTCGAGGCCATGCGGTTTTGGCAGCAAGCCACCGATATTGCGAAGAATTTATTCGGTGATGAATGCGACGACGCATACGCTTGCCTGAGCGGCTATGCGGATGCGGCGATGGCAGCAGGAGATTTGGATGCGGCCAGGGGTGCCCTGGAGACGATAATCGCCTGGGACAGGAAGCATCTGACACCGCTGCAACGCAAAGGTTCGTCCATCAGGGACCATAAGAGATGCCTTGTCTCCGCTCTGCAGAGATACGCTGACGTGCTAGATCGTCTCGGCCACCCATCAAGAGCGTCAGATGCCCGGGCAGAAAGCGACAGGTGGTCTAATGCGCAACCGGTCGCATTTAGCCTGACCAGGGAGCAAGAACAGATGCTTTTCTCTCTTGCCACCAGTGTGTGTCGGCATCTTCTTAGTATCAAATATAATGGCAAGGATTACAGACAAGCAAAGGCAGAGCTTTACCGTCAGGAGCTGTCTGCCAGCGGTTGGGACAACCTCTTTGCGATCGAATGGTTTCGGACAGGGAAACAGGGTTCGGCATTGATCTCCGTAACAATAGATCGGTTTTCTGTTAGCAATCCGGTCAAACATGCCAGCTTGCCGGTGACAATCAAAGGGAAAGCAACCATCGAGGAGCGGGGGAAGACCCACGTAGAACCGTTTGCATTCGCGCTGCTGGTCGGCTCAAACTCGGAACAGCCGGCAATTGTGACCGGCATAAAGGAACTGGCTCCAGACCGTGCCAGGTGATCGTCCAGGGTCTAGTCGCCGATGCCACGGATCTCGGTGCTGACGGTGCTATCAGTATCTACCGGGTCCGGGTGGTGCCAATCAGTGGTGGCATGGCGAAGGTCTTTCGTCAGGTTAGCCCACCAGTCATTCTGTTCTTTCTGCCTGTGCGCGTAGGTCTCGAATACTTCGTCCTTATGTTGTCCGTCGTTTATAACAATCTGATCGACGTTGCCGAAGCCAAGTAGCACACGCTGGTCGGCTCCCGGCGGCTGAGCAGGACATTACTCAGCCCCGGTGCACCCGAGTATGGGTTTGTCGCCGCGCTCCCGCGGGAGCGCCAGTTGCGCTAGGGACAAGCCGGGATGCAAAGTGTTGAATTTGCGATCATCTGCGGCAGAGCCGACGACGCGTAGTCGTAATCGGGGCGGTATTCGGACAGGCTAAGCGGCGCCGGCCTTCGTTTCCCGGTGGCGATGAGCGAATTCCAGTGCGCTTGAAGCGTCGTGCGCCAATCTCTTGCTTGAAAACCCGGCGCCCCGGTAGATTTATTCCGGTTTTCATCAACTTGACTTCAAGCTATCGAAAATAAGCCCAACACGGCTTTCTAACTGAACTGGCAGGTATGACGCGCGCTTCTTTCGAGGTTCAGGCGTGTCTTGCCTCCCGGGCGCATTGCCGTGCGCCCCGGCAACCGGCGGCGCGCGTTGCCTTTTGCTCTTGCTCAGCGGGCTAGACGCCCGCGCCCCCAGGGCAGCCATCAAAGTTGAGGAGACGTCCCATGCTGGACAATGTCGAGCTTCTCGCTCGGGTACAGTTCGCTTTCACGGTGATGTTTCACTACCTCTTTCCCCCGCTCAGCATCGGGCTGGGGATGATTCTCATCTTCATGGAGGGGCTCTACCTCAAGACGAAAAATCCGATCTACGAGGCGATGTGCAAGTTCTGGGTGAAGGTGTTCGCCCTGAATTTCTCGCTCGGTGTGGCAACCGGGATCGTCATGCAGGTCGAGTTCGGCACCAACTGGGCAACCTACTCCAGGTACGTCGGCGACATCTTCGGGTCTGCGCTGGCAGCCGAAGGCATCTTCGCCTTCTTCCTGGAATCAGGATTTCTGGCCGTGCTGCTCTTCGGCTGGAACCGAGTCTCTCCCAGGGTCCACTTCCTGGCCACCATCATGGTGGCACTGGGAGCCACTTTCAGCGCCTTCTGGATTACGGTCGCGAACAGCTGGATGCAGACGCCCGCCGGATACGAGATCGTGGGCGAGGGCTTGAACGCTCGCGCCGTGATTGTCGACTTCTGGGCGATGGTGTTCAACCCCAGCGCCATGTCGCGGTTCTTCCACGTGGTCGTCGGAGGATGGATCTGCGGAGCGTTTTTCGTCATGAGCATCTCCGCCTATTACATCCTCAAGAACCGGCATATGGAGTTCGCCCGCAGATCCTTCGCCATTGCGCTGGTCTTCGGCGCTCTCGCCACACCGCTGCAGGCCTTTATCGGGTCGCGGCAGGCGGAGATTGTCGCCGAGCATCAGCCGGCCAAGCTGGCGGCTTACGAAGGGCATTTCGAGACCGGCGGTGGTGCGCCGTTCTACTTGATTGGCGTGCCCGACCCGGAAACCGGCGAGGTCAAGTATGCCGTGAAGATCCCCGGATTGGTCAGCTTTCTGGTCACCGGACGCTTCGAAGGCGAGGTCAAGGGGCTCAACGACTTCCCGGAGTGGGAGCGCCCGCCCGTGCAGCTGCCCTTCCAGGCATATCACGGAATGATCCTGCTGGGCATGTACCTGATCGGGCTCAGCTGGCTGGGGCTCTTCCTGCTCTGGCGGAAGCGGCTCTTCGGTAAGCGCTGGCTGATGCGGGTGTTCGTCATTTCGGTGGCGGCGCCTTACATCGCCAATCAGCTCGGCTGGATCGCAACCGAGGTGGGACGCCAGCCGTGGGTCGTCTACGGCCTGTTGCGCACATCGGACGCGCTGTCGAAGGCTGTGGCGGCAGGCGCTGTTCTGGGTTCGCTCGTGCTCTTTGCGGTCATCTACCTTTTGCTTTTCCTGGTCTTCATCTACAGCCTCGACCGCAAGATCAAGCACGGGCCGGATGAGCCCGCTGCCATGCATCCCACGGGCGAGAAGACGCAGAAAGGGATTGGCAAGTTCATAGAGGTGTCCGGCGAGCGGCTGGATCCCGCAAAGCACCGGCAGGCCGGGGAGGATAAGTGATGGATCTCAACACAATCTGGTTTTTTCTGGTCGGGATCATGTTCCTCGGCTACGCCGTGCTGGACGGGTTCGACCTGGGTGTGGGAACGCTTCATCTGTTCACGCGAACCGATGCCGAGCGGCGCATCATGCTCAATTCGATCGGACCAGTGTGGGACGGCAACGAGGTCTGGCTGGTCTGCGGCGTGGGAGCGCTTTTCGGAGCCTTCCCGCACGTATACGCCACCGCCTTCTCGGGCTTCTACATGGTCTGCATCCTGCTGCTGGTTGCTCTCATCTTCAGGGCCGTTGCCATCGAGTTCCGCAGTAAGGAGCACTGGGGCTGGTGGCGCAAGCTGTGGGATGTGACGTTTGCTGCCGGAAGCATCATGCCGCCCGTGCTGTTCGGCATCGTGATCGGCAACCTGGTTATCGGTGTGCCGATCGGGCCTGACGGCGAGCTGCGCTATACCTCGTTCTTCGAACTGCTCACGCCTTACCCGCTGCTGGTGGGCGCGTTCATCCTCAGCCTCTTTACGCTGCACGGAGCCGTCTACCTCAACCTCAAGACGGAAGGCGAACTCCAGCAGCGCGTCAAGTCGTGGGCGAGACGGTGCTTTTTCATCTTCCTGGCGCTCTATGTAGTCACGACCGCGGTGACGCTGACACAGCATCCGCACATGATCGCCAGCTTCAAGGAGCACTGGTGGGCATGGATACTAGTGGCGCTGACGGTCCTGGCAGTCGCCAACGTGCCGCGTACCCTGCACAAAGGCTACGAGTACAGGGCGCTGGCCACGTCGGCCTGCGTAATTGCAGGGACGGTGGCGCTCTTCGGTATCGGGCTCTTTCCGGTGCTTATGCGCTCGTCGCTGGAGCCGAGCTGGAGCCTGGACATCTACAACTCGGCCTCCTCGCCGCAGACTCTCAAGATCATGCTCATCATGGCCGCTGTTGGAATCCCGTTCGTGCTGGCCTACACGCTCGGCATCTACTGGGTCTTCCGCGGCAAGGTCAAGGTGGACAAGCACAGTTATTAGGGTTTTCGCTTCAAGAGCACTCGCCTGTGGCGGGCGGATGGCAATGCGCCCGTACCAGTAACGCTGGAAGCGAGGGACATCTTCGCCGGGCCCCAACCCAATC
>DATNRD010000466.1:0-6744 GCA_036703665.1 Candidatus Obscuribacterales bacterium | reverse complement strand
CACCAGACTACCATATGAGCGCCGGGCCTCAGCTCAGGTTAAGACGACCTCATTCCGGTTGTCGGCAGGCGACCGTCGGCGCTGCCCGTAAAGCCTGTCCGAGAGAAAGTGGACGGCGGACTTTTTGCCGGAGGTCCTTAGAGACAATTCGGACTTGTTTTGACCTGCCGAGCAACCTGTTCCGGGCCCAGCACGCCCGGCGTTGCGACGATTTTCTCGGGCGCGGACCGGTCAGAACGCGCGCCCGACGCGTCACACTTACCATGCAAAAGGGAACCGTCCTTGGCCGCCGGTCGTCTTTGGATTAGAAGACTGATCGGAGAAGGCGACCATGTCCCCGCTGTTATGCAGGCTGAATATTGGGAGCATGTGTGCTTTGGCGTTGGCGCTGTGGCTATTGCAGCCGGCTTCTTCTCAAGCCGTAATCGAGCGGCCGGTGGTCGTTCCCGATGCCGGGACGAGAATAGTCCTGGCACCCGGCACGGTGACTACGACAGAAGCACAGATGCGTTCTAACTATCCGGCAAGGCTAGCGCACCTTCTAGACCAGCTCAATCTCGGTATCGACAGGGGCTGGCTCAGCGCAGCAGAGGCTGCCGAGCTCAAGGACTGGCACGCGCGCCTGGTGGCTGAAGAGGCCGCCTTGCGCTCTGCCGGCGGCGGCATCGTAAGCCGCGAGCACGCAGATGTGCTGGAGCGCCACCTGACCGGGTTCAGCTTCATGCTCACACGTTACATGAACAATTGAGCCGGCGGAGGAGGGACACTGGGCGGCCAGAGCGCCACAGCAAGTGGTATCGCATACGATACCACTACGAAACGAGATCCTGGCAGGAACCGGCAACACCCGTAGCTGCGCGGGGGGCCCCTTCCCTCGGGCGCCCTCATGCGCCGCTCTATTTTCCCTCTTCCTGGTCGTCTTCTTGCGACTCCGGTTCCGCTGACGTTGCGGCTATTTTGTCCGGGTACTGGCCGATGTTGACCGAAATACCCTTGGGCGCATTGTTTCTCACGACAAAGAAGTTCAGCGTTTCGCTGACCTTGTGAGCGCGCACGTAATCCTGCACCTGCTTGGCGGTGAGCATTTCGTTGCCGTCAATCTTCTGTATGATGTCTCCGCGACGCAGGCCGGCCGCCTGCGCGGGGCTGCCGTCCATGACGTTGGCGATCAGCACTCCCCTGGTGTCAGGAGACAAGCCGAGGCTCTTGGCCATCGTCTCGTCCAGCTCTTGCATGGCGATTCCCAGCCATGGTCGCACGATCTTTTTGTTGGCTATAAGGTTGTCGGCTACTTCTTTGGCAATGTCGACAGGAATGGAAAAACCAATGTTCTGTGCGTTGGCTTGGATGGCCGTGTTGACGCCAATCACCTCGCCCTTCAGGTTGAGCAGCGGCCCGCCCGAGTTGCCGGGATTGATGGCCGCGTCCGTCTGTATGAAGTTGATATTGCCGTTCACATCGGTAACCGTGCGGCCCACGGCGGAGATGATCCCCAGCGTTACAGTGTGATCGAAACCGAGCGGGCTGCCGATGGCGATGGCGAATTCCCCGGGGCGCAGTCCCGTCGACGTGCCCATCCTGACGGTAGGCAACCCGCTGGCGTCGACTTTCACGACAGCCAGGTCGGAGAAGCTGTCCACACCCACGACTTTACCCTGCAAGACGCGCTTGTCGTTGAGCGTCACCTTGATCTTGTCGGCGCCCCGGACGACATGCGCGTTGGTGACAATGTAGCCGTCCGGACGAATGATGAAGCCCGAGCCGGTGTTGCGCTTTTCTATCTTGGGAATGGGCAGCTTGCCTTTGGAGCCGGGGCCGGGTTGCACGCGTTGACCGTTGAAGAAGAACTCGAACTTGTCGAAGGGCAGATTTCCAAAAGGCAGCTCCAGTCCAGGAAAGCTTGCCAGCGGATTGGCAACCTTGGTTTCGATTTCCAGGTTGACCACGGCTGGGGCAACCTTCTCAGCGATGTCGGCTATGGTCGTCGCGCCCAGCGTGAGCGCCGCCGCCTGCGAGGCGTTGGCCGCTATGAGAGCCTGAGCCGGCTTTGCACTCTGGCGAGCGTACGCTGAGTCTGGATCGAGCCCGTCGGCCCCGACAGCCCGACCAAACAGGAAGCCGCCCCCCGCCACAGCCATCAATCCACCTGATAGCAAAACTTTCTTGGTTACCTTCATCTATCGAATACCTCCCCGTATCTGGCATGGACCTTGGGTTGACCCAGTACCATCTGCCTCAGCCACAAACAGACGTAAATCAGGACGCATGGGCGACCTGATTCATATTACCCCGGAGCATGGGCAGGTTGTATGACGTGGGCGGCGCTGCTTTGTTCCCGCTAAAGGCCCATGCCGTTCAGATAACGGGCAATGCGATGCCTGGGAGCGCCGCCCTCTGGGCGGCTTGCCCGGATCAACCGTCGCCACCGCTACCAGCAAGATGCCGGCGCTGCCGGGATCAAGACACACTCTTGCCTCCGAGCAACTTGCCCGGGCCGCCAACTGAACGGCATTGACGCTAGCGGCCCATGCCCAGGTGCTGGGCTTTCTGGAAGACTTTACCCTCGGTAAGAATGGACGGCGCAATGACGACCTCCACCTGCTGCATTTCCTTAATCGTAGCGGCCCCCAGCGTGGACATGCTGGTCTTGAGAGCGCCCACCAGGTTTTGCGTGCCGTCGTCTATGTGAGCCGGGCCCAGGAGAATGTCCTCGAGCGAGCCGGAGGTGCCTACCTTGATCCTGGTGCCGCGGGGCAAAACCGGGCTGGGCGTGGCCATGCCCCAGTGGAAGCCTCTTCCCGGCGCTTCCCGGGCGCGGGCCAGCGGCGAGCCGATCATAACGGCGTCGGCCCCGCAGGCAATTGCCTTGCAGATGTCACCGCCGACCACCATGCCGCCGTCGGCTATGACTGCCACCGACCGCCCCGTCTTCCTTTTGAACTCCTGCCCGGCCGCTGCGCAATCGGCAATCGCCGTAGCCATGGGAACGCCCACCCCGAGCACGCTTCGCGAAGTGCAGGCCGCTCCCGGACCGACTCCCACCAGAATTCCAGCCACACCCGTCTCCATCAGGCGCAACGCGATGTCATACGTAACGCAGTTGCCGACAATCACGGGAGCACCTATTTCATGACAGAAGCTTTTCAGGTCCAGTTGCCCTCCGGGGGAGGCAGACCGGTGCTCTATGCCGGTGACGGTCGACTGCACGACGACAATGCCGCATCCGGCCTCGACCGCGCACGGCCCGTAGCGCTGCGCCATATTGGGCGTCACCGAAGCCGCCACCACGACGCCCCTGGACTTTATTTCCTGAACGCGCCTGGCGATAAGCTCTTCCTGCACTGGCGCCGAGTAGAGTTCCTGCATCACCTGAACGAAGCTGTCGTTGTTGCAGCCCGTGACGCGGTCGTAGGCTTCGGCAGGATCGGCATAACGAGTTTGCAAGCCCTGCAGGTTGAGTACCGCCAGCCCCCCGAGCTTGCCCATCTTCTCGGCCATGGTGGCGTCCACGACGCTGTCCATGGCGCTGGCCAGGATGGGGATCTGGAATGTATAGGGTCCGAGCGTAAAAGAGACATCGCACAGCTCGACGTCAAGGGTACACGAACCGGGCACCAGCGCGATCTCATCGAACCCGTAGGCGCGCCTGGTGGGCTTGCCTCGACCGATAAACAACTCTGCCATCTGCCAATTCCCTCAAAGGATGCCAGCAAGACCGGTCCAGGACCCGGTCGTTAACGGCATAGTTTATCGTACTGTCGTGCACGGGCAGTAAGGTTGACATGCGCACGGTGGCCAGATTTGACAACGGCCTGGCCGCAGGGAGCAAGACGCGACGGGAAGCGCAAACGAAGCACGAGCGAGCCAACGGTGGCTAGCGAAGGAACCAGCCGGCGAGCGTCTTGGCGCGCGGAGGAGCCGTTTAAAGGCGACGGAGCGCATTAAAAAGGACCGCACATCCCCGTTACCACGGTTCAGCGGTCCTTCGCGCAGCTCAGGAATCCGGAAAGGCTGTACTAAGAACAAACAGGCCGGACCCCGAAACTACGAGCGGCTTGCTTCGTGCTCGCCGCCTCCTCCAGCATAGCCCGGCGACTTTTTCGATGTCAAGCAGGGATGATATGCACTCCCGTCTGGGAACGCCGGCATCCTGCCGGCTGGAAGATGATGCTGCCGAGTTAATGTCCACAGTTCATGTCGCCCCCTCACCGTCATTCTGAGATTGTATGTAGAGCGCAGCGAAGAATCCCGGCCGTTAGTCGCGAAGCTTCGGCTGAACGGGCCGAGATTCCTCGGTCGCTGAGCCTGCCCTGAGCGGATGCTGCTCATGCGAAGCCGGGCGTAGTGGAGCATGCGAAGGGCTCCCTCGGAATGACAGAAAAAGCAAGGGCACGGACCTCCCCGCAGACCGTGAACATGAAATCGGAAGCAGCATCTGGAAGCCGGCGCTCCCAGGACGTGGGAAGTTCCCAGAAGATGTAATCACCGGCCGGTCCTTGCCTCGGATCCTATGACCACCAGCATACAGCCTCTTACGGTAATCGGCTTGAACAGCGGGACGTCCATGGACGGCGTCGACGCGGCGTTGTTCTACATCGAGCCGTCCGGCCAGCCGCCCAGGAGCGAGCACGTGCCGTCTTTGAAAGTGAAAATGCTGTCGTGCCTGCTCCACCCTTTCGAGGGCGCCTTCCGGCACAATCTCAAGCAGCTGATCGCCTCCGGCCAGACCACGCTCGAGACGATTTGCCGGCTGAACGCCGCCCTGGGAGAGATTTTCGCCGCGGCTGCCCTGGAGCTCATCTCCCAGTCTGGCTTGCCCGCTTCACAAATTGGCTTGATCGGCTCGCACGGGCAGACGATCTGGCACGCACCGGAGCGGGCCGACCTCTGGGGCATTACGACCACCTCTACGCTTCAACTGGGCGAGCCAGCCATAATCGCAGCGCGAACCGGCATCCCGGTCATCGGCGACTTCCGCGTCCAGGACCTTGCCTTCGGCGGTCAGGGCGCGCCGCTTGCCGCTTTTGCCGACGCAGTGCTGTTCGGCGATTCGGGTCACCCGACCGGAGTCCTCAACATCGGCGGCATCGCCAACCTGACCGTCATCGATGCCGCCGGCGAGGCGATCATGGCCTTCGACACGGGTCCGGGGAACATGATTGCCGACAGGGCAGCCGAGATCCTCTTCGGCCGCCCATTCGATGCCGGGGGAGAACTAGCCGGCCGGGGCTGCATCGAAGAGTCGTGGCTGTCCGAGTTGCTGGAGCATCCCTATTTCAGCGCCGTGCCGCCCAAGACGACCGGGAGGGAAGTCTTCGGGCAGGCTTACGCTGACAGGCTCATTGCCGAGGGCAAGGAAAAGGGACTGTCCGATCACGACATCATCGCGACCCTCACTGCCCTTACCCCCATGTCGATCGTTGAGTCGTACGTTCGCTTTGTCGAACCGGAGACAAGAATCGACCGGCTGATTCTCGGTGGCGGAGGCACCGAAAACAAGGCAATCCGACGCCTGCTGACGGACTTCTGGCCGCAAGAACTGACGCTTTACAGGCATGAGGATTTCGGCATCTCCACCAAGTTCAAGGAGGCGCTGCTTTTTGCCCTGCTTGCCTACACCAGTTTCTACGGCATCCCCAACAACGTGCCCCGCTGCACGGGAGCAAGCCGGCGCACGTGCCTGGGCAAGCTGTGTAGAGTGTAATTAAGCGCTCCCTCGCGGCTTCCAGCCGCTCCTCCGCGCGTCAACACGCTCGGCGGCCGACGCCTCCTCGACGCCATTGCCTCGCTGTACGTCGGCTTATCCCAGGCGGGTGTGCCGAATGTAACAATCGCGCCGCAGAGGGTTTAAACGGCAGGATTTGTGGCACATCTGGCTTGGGGGTTCAGTGGGAAACCGTGCCAGGCACTAACTCCCTGGTATGAATCGATTCAACCGTGAGGTCTAAACCGATGCTGGTAAGAGAGCTCATTACTGGATCGGCCGCTCTAGCTCTTGCAATTGCACTGTTTGCAAGCGTTCCCGCCTACGCTCAGTTCGGCGGCGACGCGTTCTCCGCAGGGGCCCCCGGGGAGCAGCAGCGCTTCAACCCGATCACCGGCTCGCAAACCGAGACCGTCGATACGGGTCGCGCGCCCATGCTTCAGGGAGCAACCAACGGCACCATCGGCCCGCAGGCCGGTGACGCTACGGTTGTCCAGGGAATAAACACAGCCGGCACCGTCCGGGTGAACAACCTGGCTAACCTGGAAGCCTTGCTGAACATCATTGCCAACGGCATGGAGATCCTGGGCATTGCCTGGGGCGGACCGACGATGATCATGGGTTTCATGCACATGGCTGCCGGCACCCATGATGCCATGAAACGAGTGCTGTTCGGCGCAGCCGGTGTCACAGGCGGACTTGCAACCCCTGGTGTGATCAACTGGCTGGTCGCCTCAGCAAGAGACGCCAACCTGTTCAGCTAGGCAGTGCTTGCCTGGTGGGAGCAAGGAGTCCCTGGGGGCTGCTCGCGAGCGGCCCCCGCTTTTTTGCCACCGGCAGACGTGATGTTTAGTTTCGTGACAGCCGCCGTGCCAGGGGGCGGGGGCTCTTCGGACAATGTGACGCAAACCCGTTAGGAAACCTCAGGAAAGGGAACATCAGGTATTGGGGTCAGTGGGAAACCGTGCCAGGCACTAACTCCTTTGTTTGAGCAGATTCAACACGAGGTCGTAGTTAATGCTGTTACACTCTCTCAGACG
>DATNRD010000465.1:0-2428 GCA_036703665.1 Candidatus Obscuribacterales bacterium | reverse complement strand
GGAGGCGGGCGCCATGCCACCGCCGAGCTGTCGCCCGGCTCGGCGGCGGCCAGCGCTTCGAATTCCCGCAGGGCGCTAGCCAGGTACGTGATGTCGGCATCGGTGCTGCCCAGCCCGAGCAGCAGGAGCACACCCCGCCCGAGAACGGCTTCTGGGAATATGCCCCGGTTTAAGAGGAACTGGAAGAGGTCCTCGTGCCGGCCTTGTCGATGACCGATGAGTATGTGCGCGGGATCTCTGTCGTAAACCGGCTGGTAGAGCAAGAAGGAATCCATAGAGTCCACGAGTTCGCCAAGCTCCTCCGAATGCCGATTCAGGTCACGCAGCAGGTGGCGACCTGCCTGCGAGCAGACAAGATCAACGGCCTGCTCGATCGAAAGCATCAATGGATAGCTGGGGCTGGAAGATTGCAGCAGCAACAGAGCCGCGCGCAACCTGTCCGGCTCCAGGAGCGAATCGGCAGCTACATGGAGGATGCCGGTCTGGGTAAGACCTGTCAGTGTCTTGTGCAGCGAGTGCACGACCACATCCGCTCCCAGCGAGAGTGCTCCAGGCGGCATGCCCGTTTCGGGCAGCAGGTGGCTGCCGTGGGCCTCGTCGACGATCAGGGGAACGCCGTGTTCGTGGCACAGCCTGGCAATCGGCTCCACCGGACTGAAGGCGCCGGGAAACGTCGGCGAAACCAGGACGAATCCTGCCAGCTCGCTGCCGCAGCGTTCCAGCAGGCGCTGCACGCAGATGACCGGCACCGGACCCCAGACGCCCCAGTCATCGTCCCAGACAGGCTCGTACCAGAGCGGGAAGAGCCCGCTCAGAACCAGACCGTTGATGATCGAGCGGTGGGCGTTTCTGGGAACAAGCACGGTCGAGCCTCGCGAGGCAAGAGCAATCATTGCCGCAGCCAGAGGCGCGGAGGCACCGTTCACGGAGATGATGCTCTCGCCCGAGCCCCAGACGCAAGAGGCGCGCCGCTCAAGATCTGCCAGCACGCCACTGGGGTTGGACAGGTCGTCGAGGCCGGGAAGCTCGGTTACATCGATGCTGTAGTGGTCCCCGGAACGAAAGCCGGCAAGATCAGCCCTGCCTTTGTGTCCGGGCATGTGGAACGAGCTGTGTTCGAATGCTGTGTGACGGCGAAGGGCATCCGCGAGCTTATTGGGATGTTTGCCTGTGGTTTTGCCAGATGTTGCCGAACTGGTTAGTAGACGTAGGCTGTCAGTCAACGCGGTGGGATCAGCTCTCAGCTGTTTTTAGAGCTCCACGAAAGCGCTCGAAACATTGCTGCTGTCGCCCGGAGGCTCTGTCCGTCCAGGCCAAGTATATCATGGGGTGATCTAAAGAAAACCCTTTCCCTGAGCGGCTTAGCGGGCATATGCGATGACGCGTGTTTCGGGTGTCTGGTTGTCTATCGCTTAGTGCGTATAGTAGCTATATCGAGTCGGGTTCGGGAAGACCGGAGCTGGCTGGTGTTCGTCCGGCTGGCTGCCCTCGATCGCGCTACTATACCGCTTAGCAAAAATTGCCGCAGAAAAAGAGGAGGAGGACCGCGGACGCCCCTTAAGGAAACGTCCGCGGTCCGTCGTCAGCTCTTCATCTGCCGCCGGGAGGGACGCCCAGGCTGGCTAGACGCGATTGCCGGTGAGCTCCTCCAGCCTCTTGAGCGCTTCCGGTCGCGCCGGGCCGGCCGGGAGCACGCCCTCCATCTTGCGCCGCCCGTCGTGCAGGTTGGTCGGATGCGACCAGCTCACGCCGCGCACCTGCTCGAGCCTGCCGCGCAGCGCGGTGAACTCGCGCTTGGTGAGCCCCTTGACGGTGACGACCACCTTCAAGGAGCCGTCCTCCTGCGGGAACGTCTCCAGCACCGCCGTTTCGTTCTTGACCGCCGCGGCGGCCGGGGCCGGCCTCAACGCCGGAACCGCGCGCGCGCGCCTGGCTGCGTCACTCTGGAACGCCGGGCTTACGCTCGGCACATCCAGGCAGTCGGCGGTGAAGGCGAAGACCCGGCGTGTGGCGAACCAGGTCAGGACGCCGGTGATGAGCCCGAAGACCGTGGGAATGAAGGGATTCAACGTCTGCTGGAAGTGGGCAGCGACATGCGGCGCCACCACTCCCACGACAAGGCCGGCCGCCACTGACGCGAGAAGCCGGGCGATCAAACATTCGATGCCCATTTGCTTGAGCTTGAACGGGATCATTGAGGTTCCTCCAGGATTTCCTTGGATGCTGCCTCCGACCCTGGCTGTGCGCTTCCTGGGCAACGCCGGGTCGAAGTGTGAGAGTTCAGCTCGTAACCGGCGGCATCGGACCAGCCGTCCGAGTCGCCGCAGCGCCAAGCCGCGAAGCCTGCGCGGGGTGTTATTCGCCACCGACAGTCAAACACTGCAGCCAGCAAAGACTGCAGTGTTTGCGAGAGGCTGGTGATCTGGTC